>CAINBI010000038.1 GCA_903846555.1 uncultured Pseudomonadota bacterium | reverse complement strand
CCATGAAAAAACAGGCTTGAGTGAAAACGGCAAGGCAAATCTAAAACAACATTTATTAACCAGACCGAGTTAAAACAGCGTTCAAACAATCAGATTAAATCTGACTACGTTCAGACTCATTTCTGGATTGGAATATACTGAAGTTGCGCCTATTGTTAAGCATTGATGGTTGTGGGCTTACTGACCTCCTGATTGGCTAAGCATTCCACCAGTGATGGCCTTCCCATAGAATTCCTGAATTAATAAAGGCGCTATTCATTAGCCTTAAGCTTTAGATCACGCCTACTGAAATCTTCATTGATGCAGGCATTTTAGTTTGTAAGTTTTTTCTTCAGAATGTCATTCACCTGCGCAGGATTGGCTTTGCCTTTTGATGCCTTCATGGCTTGACCTACTAGCGCATTAAACGCTTTTTCTTTACCTGATTTAAACTCTTCCACCATTGCTGCATTAGCAGCTAACACTTCATCAATAATCGCTTCAATCGCACCACTGTCGGACTCTTGCTTAAGACCTTTGGCTGTAATAATACTATCTACCTCACCTTCACCAGCCCACATCGCTTCAAATACTTGCTTGGCGGCTTTATGGCTAATGGTTTTATCAAGAATACGGAAAACCCAGAGAGCAAGTTGCTCTGGATTGATGGGAACTTCGGTTATATTTAAGTTAGTGCGATTAAGTATTGTACCAATCTCTAGCATTGCCCAGTTTGCGCCTTGGTAAGCAAGAGACTCATCAAGGTTTGCTTGTTTAATTAGATGCGAAAGATTGCTCATAAACTCATCAAAATGAATTGCTCCAAGCCTGTTGCTTGTCACAATATTAGCCATTTCAGGGGTAAATTCATATTTTTCTATGAATCTATTTTTCATCGCCTCTGGCAACTCAGGCATCTCGGCTTGAACGAGTGCTTTGTCAGCCTCGGTAATCACCAAAGGCAACAAGTCAGGGTCGGGAAAGTAGCGGTAATCATTCGCCTCTTCTTTACTGCGCATTGCACGAGTTTCGCCAGTATCTGGGTTGAACAATACGGTTGCCTGATGAATGCTGCCGCCATCTTCTAGCGTTTCAATCTGCCAGCGGGTTTCATATTCAATGGCTTGTTGCATGAATTTGAATGAGTTGAGGTTTTTAATCTCACGGCGTGTACCTAGCTTTTCAGTGCCTTTAGGGCGTACTGAAACGTTCACATCACAGCGGAAACTGCCTTCCTGCATATTGCCGTCACAAATGCCAATCCATTGCACCAATTCATGTAATTGTTTGGCATAAGCCACCGCTTCAGCGGCAGAACGCATATCAGGCTCTGTCACAATTTCTAGCAACGGCGTACCTGCACGATTCAAATCAATACCGCTCATGCCTTCTACAGCGCCGTGAACTGATTTACCCGCATCCTCTTCTAAATGGGCGCGGGTAATATTGACCACTTTTTCATACGCGGCATGTTTTCCTACCGCTGGCACTTGTATCGTCACCGCGCCTTTACCTACGACTGGCAACTCAAATTGGCTAATCTGATAGCCTTTAGGTAAATCTGGATAGAAGTAATTTTTACGTGCAAAGACTGAGCGCGGGGCAATTTCCGCATTGATTGCAAGGCCAAACTTAATGGCACAATGCACCGCCTGCTTATTCAACACTGGCAAAACTCCAGGCAAAGCGATACTGACTTCACAAGCTTGCGTATTAGGTTCAGCGCCGTACTTCACTGATGCGCCAGAAAAAATCTTAGTATTGGTTCTTAATTGTGTGTGTGTTTCTAACCCAATAACGACTTCCCATTCCATTACGCGACCCCTTCTGACTGGTTCAAATCAGGTAGTTGGCTCAAATCTGGCGCCTGAACATGCCAGTCTGTGACTTGTTGGTATTGATGCGCAACATTGAGCATGCGTGCCTCATCAAAATAATTTCCGATGATTTGCAGGCCTACGGGCAAGGCTTTGCCATCGTCACTTTGGGCGAAACCGGCCGGCACGCTCATGCCTGGCAAACCAGCTAGATTGGTAGAAATAGTGTAAATATCCTGCAAATACATTGCCACGGGATCATCTACCTTTTCACCCGCTTTAAAGGCGGTTGAAGGCGCTGCTGGACCCATAATCACATCACATTTTTTGAACGCTTCAGTAAAATCTTGCGCGATTAAGCGGCGAATTTGTTGTGCTTTTAAATAGTAAGCATCGTAATAACCAGCACTTAGCACATAAGTGCCGATTAAAATCCGACGTTTTACTTCTGCGCCAAAGCCTTCGGCACGGCTCTTGTTGTACATATCCATCAAGTCAGTATATTCAGCCGCTCGATGTCCGTAACGCACGCCATCATAGCGAGACAAATTACTTGAAGCTTCGGCAGGCGCTAATACGTAATACACAGGAATTGATAAGCCTGTATTTGGCAGTGAAATTTCTACAATCTCCGCGCCTAGTTTTTTGTATTCTTCAATAGCCGTTTCGATGACTTTACCAACGCTAGCATCCAAACCTTCGGCAAAAAACTCTTTAGGCAATCCTACTTTTAAGCCAGCCAACGGTTTATTTAAATCTTTGGTGTAGTCTTCTTTTGCACGATTCAAGCTGGTTGAATCACGCTCATCAAAGCCCGCCATCACGTTCATCATTAGCGCGCAGTCTTCTGCACTTTTAGCCATTGGGCCAGCTTGGTCTAGCGATGATGCAAAAGCGATCATGCCGAAACGTGACACCACGCCGTAAGTAGGTTTTAAGCCAGTTAAGCCGCATAAAGAAGCCGGTTGGCGAATTGAGCCTCCAGTATCAGTGCCTGTCGCTGCCGCACAAAGTCTTGCCGCTACTGCTGCGGCGCTACCGCCGCTGCTGCCGCCGGGTACGCGATCAAAACTCCACGGATTTTTAACGCCACCAAAATAACTGGTTTCGTTAGATGAACCCATCGCAAATTCATCCATATTGGTTTTACCCAAATTCACTGCACCCACAGCATCAAACTGGCTGATGACATGTGCATCATATGGCGCAATAAAGTTGGCGAGCATTTTAGAGCCACACGTCGTGCGCCAGCCTTTTGCACAAAAAATGTCTTTCTGCGCGATAGGTATGCCAGTCAAAGGCGTGACATCGCCAGCGGCAATACGGGCATCGGCGGCCTTAGCCTGCGCCAGTGTTTTAGCTTCATCCAAACTGATGTATGCGTTAATGCTGGGATTATATTGCGAGATTCTAGTCAGAAATGACTGTGTTAATTCAACACTAGAAATCGTCTTGGCTTGGAGCATCTCTCCAAGTTGCTTTAAGCTGCTATTGATCATCATTATTCGATTACTTTAGGGACAAGATACAGACCACCTGCCACCGCTTGTTCTGTGGAGCCGTTGCCCAAGGCTGGCGCATTTTTTTGAAATTCATCACGTAAATTGGTTTTAGTCACCACATCATCACGCAAGCGCTGACTTAAATCTTGCGAGTGAGACATCGGCACAATACCGGTGGTATCTACCGCTTGCATTTGCTCAATTAAGCCTAAAATACCAGTAAGCTTAAATAAAGTAGCTGCTGCATCACCCTCACTTACTTCTATGCGCGCCAGATGCGCGACTTTTTTAATATCTTCAATACTAAGTGCCATGCTTCAATAATCCGAAATGTAAATGCTGCGTTTTCAGTGACTTCAATTTTACGTCGCCGTTAAAATCGCTATTTAAGTCACTGCTTTGTAATAAGTTGTAATCACATCTTAATTTTCAACGAGATATGCGGTATTATACCTTGATTTTTAGCGGACCTTAATCGCCTAAAACAGATTAAGTTAGCGCCACATTAAAATCGTATTGACCATGCTTTAAACCACAGGGAAAACATAATGTTCGGTTTTATCACTAGTTATTTTTCAAATGACCTTGCCATTGACTTAGGCACTGCAAATACACTTATTTACGCGCGTGGCAAAGGCATCGTTTTAGATGAGCCTTCAGTCGTTGCGATTCGTCTAGATGGCGGCCCAGGAGGCAAAAAAATCCTATTAGCTGTTGGCACTGAGGCTAAAGGTATGCTCGGTCGGGCACCCGCCAACATTCAAGCAATTCGTCCGATGAAAGATGGCGTGATTGCCGACTTTACAATTACCGAGCAAATGCTCAAGTACTTTATTCGCCGCGTGCACGATGCGCGCTGGTTTTCACCTAGCCCACGCATCATTATTTGCGTACCTGTTGGCTCTACCCAAGTTGAACGTCGTGCCATTAAAGAATCTGCAGAGCGCGCTGGTGCTAAGCAGGTGTTTTTAATTGAAGAGCCAATGGCCGCAGCAATTGGTGCTGGCATGCCAGTTTCTGAGGCCACTGGGTCAATGGTAGTTGATATTGGCGGTGGCACTACTGAAGTCGGTGTAATTTCACTAGGTGGTATTGTTTATGCTAAATCAGAGCGCGTAGGTGGCGACAAATTTGACCAAGCGATTATCGATTACATTCGCCGCAATTATGGCATGCAAATTTCAGAGCCTACGGCTGAAGCCATTAAGAAGAAAATTGGTTCTGCTTTCCCAGGTTCTGCCGTGTTGGAAATGGAAGTGACCGGTCGTAACCTTGCTGAAGGCTTACCACGTAAATTCACTATTTCAAGCAACGAAATCTTGGAAGCTTTAACTGAACCACTGAACGCTATTGTAGGTGCAGTAAAATCAGCCTTAGAGCAAACACCTCCAGAACTGGGTGCCGACATTGCTGAAAAAGGCATGGTGTTAACTGGCGGCGGTGCATTATTGCGTGATTTAGATAGACTACTGGTTGAAGAAACAGGCTTGCCAGTCATTATTGCAGAAGACCCGCTAACCTGTGTGGCGCGCGGTTGTGGTCGTGCATTAGAAGAGATGGATAAACTCGGCAGCATTTTTGCTTACGAGTAAATTGTCGATTCGTAGTAGCATGGTATTTTAGGCCGTTTAATACGGCCTAATTTTATATCGTTTGTTGATATTCTTTACCGAGCATGGCGATTAAATCAATCGTCATTTTTGCTCACAGCAACCTTGCTAGCAGCCCCTTTATGTAACAGAGATTCTGAGTATAGTTTAATCCATGGTGCGAGGCTTTAATCACAAACTTGAGCAACAACAAGCCCCAGCATTTTTTGTGCGTGGCCCAAGCTCACTTGCACGCTTAGTATTCTTCTCCGCCTTATCGTTAGTGCTAATAGCCACCGACTCGCGGTTGCAATATCTAAACAGTCTGCGCCAAAATTTGGTGGGTATTCTGCATCCATTACAAGTGTTAGCCGATGCGCCATCTACGCTCTACAGTGCTACTGGGGAATACTTTTCTACGCACCACCAGCTCCTCAGTGAAAATCAGCAATTAAAACAGCAAGTGCTTAAACAAAATATCGCGCTACAGCGACTTAGCACGCTGACACTAGAAAATGATCATCTTCGCCAATTGCTACAAGCTAACAAAGCGATGGCAGAAAACAGTATTTTGGGCGAGATTATGCATGTGGGTCGCGACCCCTTTACCAAGAAAGTGATTGTTAATCGTGGTGAATCGCATCAAGTAGTCACGGGGGAGGCTGTGGTTGATGCGACAGGCGTGATTGGGCAAGTTACCCGCACCTACCCATTAAGTAGCGAAGTGACGCTCATTACCGACAAGTCGCTCGCGATTCCAATTCAAGTGGAGCGTAATGGTTTGCGCGCCATTGCCTTTGGCCATGGTCGTGACAACACTTTAGATTTACCTTATCTGCCAGCCAATGTAGATATACGCCGTGGCGATACGTTGGTGACATCAGGTATTGATGGCGTTTATCCTGCGGGTCTTGCCGTGGCAACGGTTGCTCAAATTGAAGTTACGCCTGACTCACCTTTTGCACGCATTGTTTGCCTACCGACTGGCGGTGTAGGAAACCATAGACAGGTACTTTTAGTCAGCATTCCACGCATTGACCTGCCAGTAGCTAGTCCAACTACAGCCCATACAGCACCCAAGTCCTTAGCTACTAACAAAGCCATCATAACCCCTACCCCAAAACCATCTCAACAAGCACTCAATAAACCACAACCCAGCCCAGTGAGTAAACCGCATGCACTCGAGTAAGCTCAAATCCATCTACTTATCATTATTACTAGCCTTTATCTGCCAGTTATTGCCATGGTCTGGATTCTCGTTAAAATTACGACCTGATTTTTTATTACTGGTCATCATATTTTGGCTGATACGGGCACCCAATTTATGCAATGTT
>CAINBI010000037.1 GCA_903846555.1 uncultured Pseudomonadota bacterium | reverse complement strand
CCGGTGGCTTTGTTTATTGTTTACAATCAATGGCTTGAGAGTAATTATAAACATTTTCACTGGGATTTTCCACTGCAAAATTACGTTTTATCAAATAAAATCATATGGTTACGTTTCTGGATGAGAACTAACTAAGCATAATAATTGACATACCGAGTTATCTTAACAACGGTGTCGAAAGGTATTATTGAGTGAATGATCTACGCCGACAAAAAGTACCAACAACTAATTTAGTTATTGGTATGTATATATGCGAGCTCGACAGGCCTTGGATAAGTACGCCATTCATGCTAGAAGGTATACTCATAGAAGACTTGGAGCAAATATCTGAAATTGCACGCTTGTGTGAATATGTTTATGTAGACAGAACCGTATCCGTTGGACATTCCTTTACCGTAGCGCCGAAAAGCGTTATCAGTCCCAAAGCGATAGATCCTGAACTTTCATTTTTCGAGCTTTTTGATAAATTTGATGGTGAAAATCAGAAAGTAAAATCTAATCAAGTACACCTTAGCTACGAGCATATAAAACCAATTATTGCCGATAAAAAAGATAAACCCATTACCATTCATCCGGCTAATGAGGCGAATAAAAAATTTCCGTTAACCACAACAATCAATAATTATTTTTCAAAAATGATTAGCGGGTTTTCTAATACGGCCTATATGAAAGAGGATGCAAAATCAACAGTTAGTGAAAAAGCACGCCCTGTCGAGTATGAAATAGTAAAAATCTATCCAGTATATGCACAAACACAAATTGCAACGCGAGAAATTTTTGAAGCCCTTGCCCTTAGCAAAGAAGTCGATTTAAGTAAAATCAATGTCGCTCTGGATAGCATGGTAGATAGTATTGAGCGAAATCCAGACGCTTTAATTTGGCTAGCAAA
Organism: uncultured Pseudomonadota bacterium; assembly: GCA_903846555.1. Lineage (GTDB taxonomy): Bacteria > Pseudomonadota > Gammaproteobacteria > Burkholderiales > Methylophilaceae > Methylotenera. The sequence continues at coordinate 3,333 of CAINBI010000037.1, read as the reverse complement.
ACTAAAGAAGTCCGACGATATTGCTTACAATCACTCACTTAATGTTTCAATCACGCTTATGGCACTTTCAAGCTTTTTGTCATTACCAAAAAAACAGGTGAAAGAATTGGGTTTAGCTGGATTACTACAAGATATAGGTAAATCGAAAATACCCCTTGAAATTTTACATAAACCAGAAAAAGTCTCCACCAAAGAGTTTGACGTACTTAAAAAACATGTTGAATATTCTATGGAACTTCTTGATATCACCTGTAGCATCCCTACCACCGTTACTTTAACCATATCTCAGCATCATGAACGTATTGATGGTAGCGGTTACCCAAAGCAGCTTACTGGTAACAATATTAGCTTAACTGGCCAAATGGCTGGCTTGGTAGATACTTACTGCGCACTTACTACAAATAGAGTCTATGCGAAAGGCGTTTATAACCAAGCTGCACTAGAAGAAATACACACTTTACGTGACACTAAGTTTAATGGTGTGTTGATTGATCAGCTAGTACAGTTTTTAGGCGTATACCCAGTAAGTACACTGGTTGAACTTAACTCTGGAGAAGTGGGTGTAGTGATTCAGCAAAACACCGTGCGCCGCTTGCTACCAAGGGTGATGATATTGCTTAACCCAGACAAAACTAAGAGCGAACTTCATGCAACGATTGATTTAATAGACGTGCCACGCACTGCTGACAATCAAGTCTATCAGATTGTTAGAGGATTACCCCCTGACAGCTATGGCTTAAGCGCCAACAATTACTATGGCTAATATCTCGAACTTAATATTACAGAGTACACCTCATCAAAAAAATGCTTTGCCCTATCAGGACTTTGAATTAGATATAGCACCGAGTTCACTTTTACAACTTATGACTAGTTACCAATTAAAAACGATTAACGTTATTGGTAGCTACTCTTTTAACTCTCAAATTTTTGCGCAGTTAGTTGATGTTCCACCCTACAACGGTGAAGGTGTTACGCCAGCCAGCATGTATCAAGTCATCAGCCATTGGCCAGAAAATCTGAATTGGTCACAGCTTAATCACCACATTCAAGAATTAATGTCAGCATGGATCCTTGATTATAAAGCTGGTGCCAAGCTAGATTCGGCATTCCTTTTACTGCGTTGTTTAGCGTTACAATCTACCAAAAACCACGAATTAGTCGAAACAAGTGCCAGCCAATCTAACAAACCCCAATTAAACAACGATTCTATAGTGCAGCTTAAATTCCAAAGCTTACTAATGCAATTACTCGCTCGCGTTACCAATCAATTTGATCAATATAAATTTAGTTATGCCCAGAATTTTGATTTAGATTCAGGCTTGCCGAATCAACAGTTGCTGATGCATTTCCTAGAGCAACACTTACAAAAAAATACTGATAGAACAATCGCTTCTTCAGAGCCTGCAAATACAGAGTCCTCTCATTTAGGCCTGATTCTAATAAACTTTAACATTGATTTTGTTGCATTATCCCACCACAACACCAACCCATCCAGCCTAATGCGAGAGGCTATTCAAGCGATTCAGATGCAATTGCATGAAAGTACCAAGATGTTTCATGTTGGACCCATCGACCTTGCCATTTTGATTAACGACCTAACATACCCTGCACAGCTAAACCTCATAATATCAAAACTAATGCATGAGTTTGAGTCAACATTACCGCTGATCAATAAAAGCATAATACTAGCCCCTTATTTCGGCGCAATCAGTACCTTCAGCAAAAGTTCGAATGCCATCTCTTTATACGAAAACGCACGATTAGCTTTGCATGAAGCCATCATTAAAAATGAGCGATTTAGAGTCTACGACCAAAATATGTCCTCATCGTTTACAGATTCGAACCTGCTTGATAAAGCTATCATTGACGCATTACAGCAAAATGAATTAGAGATTTACCTACAACCTATTGTTACCCTTGCATATGACATTAACACCAAAGACCATTGCATTACCGCTGAAGCATTATTGCGGTGGCCAAATGAAGACTTTAAATCAATATCACCTATTCGATTGATAGATACCATTTACAAAAATGGCTTTGGTAAGGTATTTATCCGCTGGCTAATTAACAACGCTTGCCAACGGTGCGCCGAATTAATGCTTACGCATCAACGTAGAGTAATGTTTACTATTAACCTATGCGCAGCAGATCTTTTAGATGAAGATTTACCAGAGCTACTTGCACAATCAATTGCACTTTGGGAAATACCAGCTCAAAACTTAGTGATGGAAGTGACCGAAAGTGACGTGCTAATTAATGAGGTTAAAGTGGCTAGGGTCATTGCTAATATTGAGAAGTTAGGCTTCAAATTTGCACTAGATGATTTTGGTACAGGCTATTCATCAATGGCCCGACTGCGCAGTATGCCAGTTGATATCGTTAAAATTGATCAATCTTTTGTCCGAAATATTGCAACTTCAGTTGAAGACAAAAACATTGTTTTGTCTGTAGTAAAGTTGGCGCATAGCCTTGGTAAAGAAGTTGTTGCAGAAGGCGTAGAAGATTTAGCATGCTTAAACGTGCTGAAAGAAATGAAGTGTAACAAGATACAAGGCTATTATTATGCAAAACCAATGCCATTTAATGAATTTGTAACTTGGCTTAATGACTTTGAGTCTAAAAACCAAGCTTATTAAATCGTGGTTAGTCAACGTATAATACGCAACATGTTTTACATTACTTAAGTGATTCCCATGCAAATTACCACTCGCCTTGAATTTGATGCTGGGCATCGGATTCCTAGCCATAAAAGCCAATGTAGAAATTTACACGGGCATCGCTACGCCATTGAGATCACGCTTTCTGGCGACATTATTAGCCGTGAAGATACTTCAGATAACGGCATGGTGATGGATTTTTCAGACGTAAAATCTATTGCTAAAACCTCTGTTGTTGATGTGTGGGATCATGCTTTTTTGGTGTATCAACATGACACCGATGTGCTCAATTTCTTAAATACGCTACCAAACCACAAAACGGTGATATTTTCCACTGTGCCGACAGCAGAAAACATGGCTAGTGAAGCGTTTAAGATATTAAAAAGCAAATACCTCGATACCTACGGAAACCACTTGAAGCTAGAGAAAGTACGCTTATATGAAACGCCAAACAACTGGGCTGATGCGCTAAGTTAAAGATTGAACTTAGCCTAGCTTGGCATTAAATCTAAAGCGTACATTTGCTGTGATAGATTTTAACCGCAAAGCGAAAATCTCGGGGGCTTGCCCCCGAGTTGGATAGCTTACAATGGCTGGGTTTGCCATTGTGAGGTATCCAACTGATGGACGTACGGAGAAATACACACCATATATTTAGAATTATGTACCACTT
>CAINBI010000036.1 GCA_903846555.1 uncultured Pseudomonadota bacterium | reverse complement strand
TTAGTACCGCAAGTCTATGTGCGGGTACAAGCGGGCGACTTAAACAACAATGGCGCACTCATTTCAGCCGATAGCGTTAATCTGCATGTGGCAGGCGACCTGAACAATAGCGGCAGCATCGCCGGACGTACTGTGCTCGCACTCAATGCCAACAATGTGAATAACCTAGGTGGACGCATCACCGCGAATGATGTGAGTGTGACGGCAAGCCATGACCTGAATAATTTGGGTGGACAGATCGATGCCACGAATAGCCTCATTGCCACCTATTGTTTCGTATCGCAACACTGCGATTGCCAAATCGCCCAGATAGAATCGAGCCTCGCGCAAAGAAACGGCGACCAAAAAACTTACCGTTGTTAACCTTGCCGCGCCAAGTCGCACGCGACATGATTGTTGCTCAAAGATTGCTTAACCGAGTGCCATGAGGGTATGACCCAATGCAGTGTTAGTTTGCTAGGCTTGTAGGTATTGAGTTACAATCGCAGCTTGGTTGAGATTAGCGCTTATCGTGCTTGTCAGTTCATTCGATATTTGCAAGCAAAAGTCTTGGAGTTGCTGAATAGACCTTTGGCTTTAGTCGCTTGAAATGCTGAATTGAATACTTATTTCAGTGGTGTTTGTCGTAACTATGTCATAAAAACCATGTAAAAATGAAACCCTTATTGCCAATTACATTTCTTAATTGGTATTTCAAAGAATTAGTTTGGGGCTGGTAAGTGTTAGAAAATTACTTTCCGATATTGATGTTTATTCTTGTTGGCTTAGCTGTCGGTGTGGGTCCGCTTATATTGGGCTTGCTAGTCTCACCACACAAGCCAGATTCTGCAAAAAATTCTCCTTATGAGTGCGGCTTTGAAGCGTTTGAAGATGCTCGCATGAAGTTTGATGTGCGCTATTACCTTGTCGCTATCCTGTTTATCTTATTTGATTTAGAAATTGCCTTCTTATTCCCTTGGGCTGTTGTGCTTCAAGAAATTGGATTATTTGGCTTTCTTGCCATGATGATATTTTTAGGCGTGCTTGTCATTGGCTTCATATATGAATGGATGAAGGGTGCCCTGGAATGGGATTAATCGTAATGGGATTCAAGCAGTCATGAGTATTGAAGGTATTTTAGAAAAAGGCTTTGTCACCACAACGCTGGATACGGTAATTAACTATACGCGAACTGGTTCAATGTGGCCGATGACGTTTGGTTTGGCTTGCTGTGCGGTAGAGATGATGCACGCGGGCGCATCAAGATACGATTTAGATCGTTTCGGCATTGTATTTCGTGGCAGTCCTCGTCAGTCGGATGTGATGATTGTTGCGGGTACGCTGGTGAATAAAATGGCGCCAGCCTTGCGTAAAGTTTACGATCAAATGGCTGAGCCGCGTTGGGTAATCTCTATGGGTTCTTGTGCAAACGGTGGTGGTTATTACCATTATTCTTACGCTGTGGTGCGTGGCTGTGATCGCATTGTGCCTGTCGATGTATATGTGCCAGGTTGCCCGCCAACCGCCGAGGCTTTGTTGTACGGCATTATTCAGTTGCAAAATAAAATTAAACGTACTAATACCATTGCTAGATAGTGCTTTAGCACGCTAAAACGAAAAATTATGTCATCTAAATTAGAACAGCTAGTTTCAAGCTTGCAAGCCGCACTTGGTGAAAAAGTCACTAAGCAAATTATTGCGTTTGGTGAGGTAACCGTTGAATGTAAAGCGGCTGATTATTTAGCGGTTTGCCAAATATTGCGCGATGATGCTAATTTGAAGTTTGAGCAATTAATTGACTTGTGTGGCGTAGATTATCAAGAATACGGCGATGGTGCTTATGCTGGTTTACGCTATGCTGTAGTCAATCATCTACTATCTGTTTCGCTTAATCACCGTGTGCGTGTGCGGGTATTTGCCCAAGATGAAGATTTCCCAATGTTACCGACGCTAGTGGACATTTGGCCGGTGGCCAATTGGTATGAGCGTGAAGCGTTCGATATGTACGGCATCATGTTTGAGAATCACCCAGATTTACGTCGTTTGCTCACTGATTATGGTTTTGTTGGCCACCCCTTCCGCAAAGATTTCCCTATGATTGGTCATGTTGAGATGCGCTATGATCCAGAGCAGCAGCGCGTGGTGTATCAGCCTGTTTCTATAGATGAGCGTAACAACGTGCCAAGAGTGATACGTAATGATGGAGCGCATCATGGCTGAAATTAGAAACTATACAATGAACTTTGGCCCGCAACATCCTGCGGCACATGGTGTTTTACGCTTAGTGTTAGAGTTGGATGGCGAAGTGATTCAACGTGCTGACCCGCATATTGGTTTATTACATCGTGGCACTGAAAAGTTAGCAGAAAATCGCACTTATTTGCAATCAATCCCTTACATGGACCGTTTAGATTACGTTTCTATGATGGCGAATGAGCATGCTTATGTCATGGCGATTGAAAAAATGATGGGTATAGATGTGCCGATTCGCGCACAGTATATTCGCGTGATGTTTGATGAAATTACTCGCGTATTGAATCATTTGCTTTGGTTGGGTGCACATGCGCTAGACGTTGGTGCAATGACGGTATTCTTGTACGCCTTCCGCGAACGTGAAGATTTATTCGACTGCTACGAGGCTGTTTCTGGCGCCCGTATGCACGCGGCATATTACCGTCCAGGTGGCGTGTATCGTGATTTGCCAAATCAAATGCCGCAGTATGAAGTTTCACCGCTACGAAATGCTAAAACAGTTAAAAAACAAAACGAGAATCGCCAAGGTTCATTGTTAGACTTTATTGATGATTTTACGCAACGCTTTCCTAAATATATCGATGAATACGAAACGCTGTTAACGGATAACCGTATTTGGAAACAACGTACAGTTGGTATTGGTATCGTTACGCCAGAGCGCGCATTGGCGCTAGGTATGACGGGGCCAATGTTGCGCGGTTCAGGCATCGCTTGGGATTTGCGTAAAACGCAGCCTTATGAAGTGTATGCCAAGCTTGATTTTGATATTCCAGTCGGTGTAAATGGTGATTGTTATGATCGTTATTTGGTGCGTATGGAAGAATTTAGGCAGTCAAACAACATCATTAAACAGTGTGTTAATTGGTTGCGCCAGAATCCTGGCCCAGTGATTACGACTGATAATAAAGTGGCCCAGCCTGACCGCGAAGGCATGAAAAGCAATATGGAAGACATGATTCATCACTTTAAGTTGTTTACTGAAGGTTTTCATGTGCCAGCCGGTGAGGCTTATGCTGCGGTTGAGCATCCAAAAGGTGAGTTTGGTATTTACATGGTTTCAGATGGTGCGAATAAGCCTTATCGTCTAAAAATTCGTGCGCCAGGTTTCCCGCATTTGGCTGCATTAGATGAAATGACGCGTGGTCACATGATTGCCGATTTGGTGGCGATTATTGGTACGCAAGATATTGTTTTTGGCGAAATTGACAGGTAGTTAAGTCTGTAAATTGATTAAGACTAATAGATAAACGAGTTTGATAAACAAAAATGCTAAGTCCACAAGCCATTGAAAAAATAGATTACGAGCTGACGAAGTATCCAGCTGACCAGCGCCTAGCGGCGGTGATGAGTGCCTTACGTATTGTGCAAACTGAGCGTGGCTGGTTATCAAAAGAAAGCATTACCGATGTGGCACAATATTTACGTATTCCTGAAATTGCGGCTTTAGAAGTCGCTGGTTTCTACAATATGTATGATTTATCGCCAGTGGGGCAATATAAAATAACGGTTTGTACTAACATTTCATGCATGTTGCGTGACAGCGATGAAATTGTTGATCACCTAAAAGCCAAGTTAGGCGTAGGCTTTAATGAAGTGACGGCTGACGGTAAGTTTTGCCTAAAAGAGGGCGAATGTATGGGCGCTTGTGGTGGCGCACCACTGATGACTGTAAACAACCACACCATGCATGAGTTTTTAACGCCTGAAAAAGTAGATGCTATTTTGGAGGCGTTGAAATAATGACTACACCAATTTCTACACCAACTTCTACACCTATGAATAGCTATGAAGCTGGTAAGCCGATAATGACTGACCTAAATGGCCAAACATTATTATGCTTACGTACGCTTACTGAGGAAAATCCAGCCTCTTTAGAAACCTATATTAAGCTGGGTGGATATTCAGCTTTAAAGCGAATTGTGAGCGAGAATACAAAAGCGACCGATATTATTACGCAAGTTAAAAACTCTGGTTTGCGTGGTCGTGGCGGCGCAGGTTTTCCTACCGGACTTAAATGGAGTTTTATGCCGCGTTATTTTGACGGCATAAAGTATTTGGTCTGCAATAGTGATGAAGGTGAGCCAGGCACATTTAAAGACCGCGATATTATTCGCTATAACCCGCATCAGTTGATTGAAGGCATGGCGATTGCCGCCTACACATTAGGTGCGCGCGTAGGTTATAACTATATTCACGGTGAAATTTGGCAAGATTACGATATTTTTGAAGCCGCTTTGCATGAAGCAAAAGCGGCTGGTTATTTGGGTGAAAACCTATTCGGCACTAATTTCTGTTTCGATTTATACGCGGTACATGGTTATGGCGCATATATCTGCGGTGAAGAAACTGCGCTTATCGAATCTATTGAAGGTAAAAAAGGTCAGCCACGTTTTAAACCACCATTTCCAGCAAGTTATGGCGTGTTTGGCAAGCCAACCAATGTGAATAATACTGAAAGTTACGCGAGCATTCCGTGGATTATGCATCATGGTGGTGAGGCCTTTGCTGCGCTTGGTGTGCCTAATTCTGGCGGTACTAAGCTATTTTCAGTGTCTGGTCATGTCGGCAAGCCTGGTAACTATGAGGTGAAAATGGGTACGCCTTTCACTGAATTGCTAGAAATGGCGGGTGGAGTTTGGAAGGGGCGCAAGCTCAAAGCCGTGATTCCCGGCGGCCCATCTACGCCAGTGATGCCAGCATCGGCCATTATGGGTGCGACGATGGATTACGAAGGTTTAAGTAAAGCTAGGTCCAGCCTAGGCGCTGGCTCTATGATTGTGATGGATGAGACGACTTGCATGGTAAAAGCCTTGCATCGTTTGTCATACTTCTTTTACGAGGAGAGTTGTGGTCAATGTACGCCGTGCCGTGAAGGCACGGGCTGGGTGTATCGCGTAATGACCCGGATTGTGAACGGTAAAGGCAAAATGGAAGATTTAGATTTGCTGACAGATGTGAGTAATAATATTGCTGGACGTACCATCTGTGCGCTAGGCGAAGCTGCCGCGACACCAGTATTAAGTTTTATAAAACATTTTAGACCTGAGTTTGAATATTATATTCAACACGGGAAAAGTATGGTTGAAAGTCAGATGGACGCAGTGGTTGATGGTAAGGCGGAGCCGAAATAATGTTGAATATTGAAATTGATGGCAAAGCGCTAGCAGTAGAAAACGGTAGCACTATTATTGATGCGGCGGATAAAGCTGGCATTCCAATTCCACGTTTTTGCTACCACCCAAAATTATCAGTCGCGGCTAACTGCCGTATGTGTTTGGTACAAGTTGAGAAATTCAATAAGCCATTGCCAGCCTGTGCAACGCCAGTTGCTGACGGTATGAAAATTTTCACACGCTCTAAATCTGCGATTGAAGCGCAAAAAAGCGTGATGGAGTTTTTGCTAATTAACCATCCTTTAGATTGCCCAATCTGCGATCAAGGTGGCGAATGTGATTTACAAGATATCGCAGTGGCTTACGGCACTAGCGGCTCACGTTATACCGAAGAAAAACGGGTCGTGTTTAACAAAAATATCGGTCCATTAGTTAGCACCGACATGACGCGCTGTATTCAATGCACCCGCTGTGTTCGCTTTTTAAAAGAAGTTGGCGGCATGATGGAACTAGGCATGGTTGGTCGTGGTGAGCATGCTGAAATTACCGCGTATGTAGATAAAAGTGTTAACTCTGAACTTTCTGGCAATATTATTGATTTATGTCCAGTAGGCGCACTTACCAGTAAGCCTTATCGGTACTCTGCAAGAAGTTGGGAGCTCACACGCCGTGCTAGCATTGCGCCGCATGATGGCCTGGGTTCGCACATCGAAGTACACGTTAAAGATAATAAGGTGATGCGCGTTTTGCCGCGTGAAAAAGAAAGTATCAACGAATGCTGGCTATCAGACCGTGATCGCTTTTCTTATGAAGGCTTAAATAGCCCAGATCGTCTTAAAGTGCCGATGATTAAACATAACGGCGCTTGGGTGGAAACTGATTGGAAAACAGCGCTGGAGTTTGCCGCAGGGCAAATTAAAGACATTACCAACGAGCACGGTAGCGAAGCATTAGGTGTACTTGTTTCACCGAACAGCACCATGGAAGAAGGTTATTTAGCTAAAAAATTAGCGAATGGTTTAGGGTGTGGCAATGTGGATTATCGTTTGCGCCAAACGGATTTTAGATTAGATGGCAAGCGCCAAGGTACGCCTTGGATGGGTATCAATATCCATGAAATTGAAGAGCTAGACCGTATTTTGATTATCGGTTCTAATTTGCGTAACGAGCATCCGCTACTTGCGCAACGTTTCCGTAAAGCGGTTGCTAGTGGTGCTGAGCTTTCAGTAATCAGCCCCTTAGACAATGATCCGTTAATGGATATTGCGCATAAAGTGATTGTACGGCCGAATGATATGGTGAACGTATTGGGACAGATTCTCAAAGCGATGTCTGGTTTACAGCGCTTATCACTGTGTTTACCTCCTACACTGAATCAGCTGCTTGAAGAAATTAAAGTGCGACCAAACACCCAAGCCATAGCAGAAAGTATGGCTGGGCATGGCAAAGACTATGATTTGATTTCACCAAAGGTGGGTATCTTTTTAGGGAATATGGCTTTAAGTGACCCAAGATTTACCGAAATGTACAGCATGGCTGAAGCTATAAGCGGTATTTCAGGCGCTAAAGGTGGTATTTTGCCGGCGGCAGCTAACAGTACTGGTATGCATATGATGGGCGTGATGCCAAGTAGCACCGGCATGCATGCGCGTGCGATGTTAGAAGTGCCGCGCAAAGCTTATTTAATAGTAAATATTGAGCCTGAGTTGGATTGCCAGCATGCGGCTTTGGCTAAAGCAGCGATGGCAAAAGCCGAGTGTGTTGTCGCGCTAACAGCGTTTAAATCAAAAGCATTAGAAAATGCCGACGTGTTGTTACCAATTGCACCGTTTACTGAAACTTCAGGCACGTTCATGAGTATGGAAGGGCGCGTGCAAAGCTTTACTGCGGTGACTAAACCGTTGGCAGAATGTCGTCCAGCATGGAAGGTGTTACGCGTATTAGCGAATACTTTAGGTTTGCAGGGCTTTGATTATGAAACTAGCGAACAAGTGAAAGACGCTATTTTTGCGGGTGAAAAACCGTCCGCTGTAGTTTGGCGTAGCCTTAATAATAACTTGAAGCAGTTGGTTGAAATTCAGGTAAATATTAAACATGAAGGCTTACAACGTATTGGCGAAGTGCCGCAATACGAGTCTGATCCAATTGTTAGACGTTCAACATCTTTAAAGAAAACAAAATATAACATCAAGCCAATGGCGCGGATGTGTGGAATACAGCTTGAAGCATTAGGTTTAGTTGAAGGTGATGTTGTTGTAGTGAAGCAAGATAAAGGTAGCGCTGTGTTAACTGTTAAGTTGGATAATCATGTGGCTAAAGGTTGTGTACGAGTCGCGGCTGCGCATGAAGATACTATAGGATTGGGCGATTTGATGGGGGATATTACTGTTGAAAAACTACCCGCTCAGCAGTTGCAAGCCCATACAAATGCTAGCATGGAGGCGGGTGCCTAATGGAATGGTTAGCTAATTTATTTGGCGCTTACTGGCCAGCGGTGCAACTGACCGTTTGGACATTAATTAAAATTGTCGCAATTGTTGCGCCGTTGATGGGTGCGGTGGCTTATCTTACATTGGCCGAACGTAAAGTCATTGGCTACATGCAAGTGCGTATTGGCCCAAATCGGGTCGGTTATTTTGGCTTATTACAACCAATTGCCGATGGGCTGAAGCTTTTATTCAAAGAAATTATCGTCCCTACGGCCTCCAATAAAACACTATTTTTATTAGGCCCAGTATTAGCGATAGCCCCAGCATTCGCGGCATGGGCAGTTGTACCGTTTGATATGAATATGGTCTTAGCCAACTTAGATGCAGGTTTGCTTTATATTTTAGCCATGACTTCAGTCGCAGTTTACGGTGTAATTATCGCAGGCTGGGCATCAAATTCTAAATATGCATTTTTAGGCGCGTTGCGCTCGGCTGCACAAATTGTGTCTTATGAAATTGCCATGGGATTTTCGCTGGTAGGCGTGTTGATGTGCGCCAACACCTTGAATCTAGGGAAAATAGTGATGGGTCAATCAGGTGGCTTATTGCACTGGTATTTCTTACCGCTATTCCCATTGTTTATGGTCTATTTTATCAGTGCTGTGGCTGAAACCAATCGTGCGCCGTTTGATGTTGCCGAGGGTGAATCGGAAATTGTGGCTGGTTTTCATGTGGAATATTCAGGCATGGCGTTTGCAGTATTCTTTTTGGCGGAATACGCCAATATGATTTTGGTTTCAATGTTAGCCGCATTAATGTTCTTGGGTGGATGGCTGTCACCAGTCACGTTTATTCCAGATAGCTTTTTATGGTTGCTCGCAAAAGTCGGCTTCTTGTTATTCTTATTTTTATGGTTTAGGGCCACGTTTCCAAGGTACCGGTACGACCAAATCATGCGCTTAGGCTGGAAGGTATTTATACCAATCACCATTGTTTGGATTGTATTTTTAGGTGGCATGATGCAAACGCCTTGGGCTTACTTGTTTCATTAGATTGTTAAGCTAACTTGTTGGGCTGGTCTTATCGGCTAGTGTTTGATTAATTCGTACTTATTATTGATATTGACCTACATAATTTATGATTGCAAAAATTAAATCTACGCTTTCTAGCTTAATGCTGGTTGAGCTGTTAAAAGGGATGGCGCTAACTGGGCGTTACTTTTTTGCGCCTAAAATTACAGTGCAATATCCTGATGAGCGCACGCCGCAATCGCCGCGTTTTAGAGGTCTGCATGCTTTACGCCGATATCCAAATGGTGAAGAACGTTGTATCGCATGTAAGTTGTGTGAGGCCGTTTGCCCAGCTATGGCGATTACTATTGAGTCTGAGCAGCGCGAAGATAATTCACGTCGTACCACACGTTATGACATTGATCTGACCAAGTGCATATTTTGCGGCATGTGCGAAGAATCTTGCCCAGTAGATTCTATTGTTGAAACACGTATTTTTGATTATCACGGCGAAGTACGTGGCGATTTACTCTACACCAAAGAAATGTTGTTGGCAGTGGGTGATAAGCATGAAAAACAAATTGCCGCAGATCGGGCAGTTGATAAGAATTTTAGATAAATATATTTTAGATAAATATATTGTGGATAACGATAGCTTAAATAAACACCGCAATCAGACTTACAAATAAGACCTAAAACCTATGACCTATTTTGGCTTACATTTTCAAGACATCGTTTTTTACGCCTTAGCAGCCGTGCTGCTTTATGCGGCATTAAGCGTAATTACCACACGAAACCCAGTGTATGCCGCCTTGTATTTGGTGCTGGCATTTTTTACAGCGGCGGGTATCTGGTTGCTACTTGAAGCAGAATTCTTAGCGATTACGCTGGTGCTGGTGTACGTAGGTGCGGTGATGGTGCTGTTTTTATTCGTGGTGATGATGCTGGACATTAATCTAGATAAACTGCGTGAAGGCTTTTGGAAAGCTTTGCCGATTGCCCTGCCAGTAGGGGGATTGATGGCGGTAGAAATGGTGATGATTGTTGGTGTGCGTAACTTTGGCTACGATAAAGTCGTTGCGCCGCCTGCACATCCAGCGGATTACAGCAATACTGCTGAATTAGGTCGCGTACTTTACACGGATTATTTACTGCCTTTTGAACTAGCCTCAGTGGTTTTATTGGTGGCGATTATTGCGGCAATCGCGTTGACATTAAGGCAACGTAAAGAAAGTAAATCGATGGACCCGTCAAAACAAGTGCTGGTTAAAAAAGCTGACAGACTTCGTATTATTAAAATGGACGCTGTGGTAGAAGCGCCCGCAGATGCTACATCTGACGCTACAAAGGAGGCTTCATAATGGTCGGCTTATCCCATTACCTTATTCTTGGTGCTTTATTATTTGCCATCAGTGTTGTTGGCATATTTTTAAATCGTAAAAACGTGATTATTCTATTGATGGCCATCGAGCTAATGTTGCTGGCAGTCAATTTAAACTTTATCGCTTTCTCGCATTACTTACACGATATTGCAGGGCAAGTTTTTGTGTTTTTCATCCTCACCGTTGCCGCCGCAGAGTCTGCGATTGGCTTAGCTATTTTGGTCGTGCTATTTAGAAATTTACGCACAATTAATGTAGACGATTTAGATTCATTAAAAGGCTAGGCTTTACTAAAGAATGAGCAAGTTAAAAGGTTAATACTCACAAATGACAATGCAACAAATTTACTTAGCCATACCATTATTGCCATTACTCGCAGCCATTGTGGTTGGCTTGTTTGGCAAGCAATTGCCGCGTGCTACTGCCCATATTTTCACCATATTAGGCGTAGGTGCGGCTTTTGCTTTGTCTCTTTATGTCCTTAAGGATGCGCTACTAGGACATGTCTACAATGACACGGTGTATACCTGGCTCAAAAGTGGAAACGCGTCATTTGAAGTTGGTTTTCTAATTGACCGACTATCAGCCATGATGATGGTGGTGGTGACGTTTGTGTCGCTTATGGTGCACATTTACACCATCGGCTATATGCATGAAGACAAAGGTTATGCGCGCTTCTTCAGCTACATTTCCTTGTTTACCTTTGCAATGCTGATGTTAGTGATGAGTAATAACTTCATGCAATTATTCTTCGGCTGGGAAGCAGTGGGTTTAGTTTCTTATTTGCTGATTGGCTTTTGGTATACGCGCCCAACTGCTATCTACGCCAATTTAAAAGCATTTTTAGTGAACCGTGTCGGTGACTTTGGTTTTCTACTAGGGATTGGTTTGGTGTTGTTTCACTTTGGTAGCTTAGATTACGCAGCGGTGTTCTCCGTTGCGCCACAAATGGCAGATGAAAAAATCACTCTAGTTGGCAATGTGCAATGGTCGTTGATGACGGTGACTTGCATTTTGCTGTTTATCGGCGCAATGGGTAAGTCAGCACAAGTGCCATTGCACGTTTGGTTGCCAGATTCAATGGAAGGCCCAACACCAATTTCAGCATTGATTCACGCTGCGACAATGGTGACTGCTGGTATTTTTATGGTGGCGCGCATGTCACCTCTGTTTGAGTTGTCTTCAACAGCGCTGTCATTTGTCATGATTATTGGCAGTATCACAGCCTTGTTTATGGGTTTTTTGGGTATTATTCAAAACGATATTAAACGTGTTGTGGCTTATTCAACCTTATCTCAATTAGGCTATATGACGGTTGCGCTAGGCGCATCAGCCTATTCTGTGGCTATATTTCACTTAATGACACATGCGTTCTTTAAGGCCTTGTTGTTCTTGGGTGCTGGGTCGGTCATTATGGGTATGCACCACGACCAAGATATTCGTAATATGGGCAATTTGAAAAAATATATGCCAATAACTTGGATAACCTCGTTGATTGGCTCGCTGGCTTTAATTGGCACGCCGCTATTTTCAGGGTTCTATTCCAAAGATAGCATCATTGAAGCCGCTAAAGCTTCAACGATTACTGGTAGTGGATTCGCCTATTTTGCAGTGTTGGCTGGCGTTTTTGTGACGGCATTTTATAGTTTCCGATTGTATTTTTTAGTATTTCACGGTAAGGAAAAATGGCGTGAGGCAAAACATGACGTCCATCATATTGATGCACACGCCGATGCACAGGATAGCTATGATGAAGATGCCCATGACAATCACGCGCACCATCACGGCCTAGGCCCAAGCGACGACCCACACGAGCCAGGCTGGATCATTAAATTGCCATTAATATTGTTGGCAATCCCATCATTATTTATTGGCTACTTTGCGATTGAGCCTATGCTCTATGGCGACTTTTTTAAAGGTGTGATTTTTGTAGACTCTGCTGCACATCCTGCGATGCATGAGTTAACTCATGAATGGCACGGAGTTGTACATTCTGCCGCTGGGATGGCAATGCATGGGCTAATGTCACTACCGTTTTTGCTTGCCGCCTCTGGTGTCGCATTGGCATGGTTTTTCTACATGAAGCGCCCAGATATTCCAGCCAAGATTCAAATTAAATTTGCACTGATCAATCGTGTGCTTGAGAATAAATATTACTTTGATCGCTTTAATGAACGTGTTTTTGCAACAGGCTCACGCATGATTGGTAATAAACTTTGGCTAATTGGTGATGTAAAAATCATTGATGGTGCATTGGTAAATGGAACAGCTAATTTAATTGTTAAGCTATCCAGTGTAGTTCGTAAACTACAAACTGGCCTGATTTATCATTACGCATTTGCCATGATTATCGGCGTGTTTTTCATGCTGTCATTCTATTCGTTCAAATTTTAAGTAAAGTATAAAAAGAAAATGGTTGATTACTTTAGCCTTGATTACTTTCTCAAGCATATTTTAAGTTTTGCAATTTGGGTGCCGGTCTTATCCGGTGTCTTCTTGCTATTTACGGCGGATGAAAACAAGCCGGATAACACGCGCTGGCTAGCGCTGATTGGTGGTCTGGTTAGCTTTCTAGTCACAATTCCGCTATATACGCATTTTAATTTTATGGATGGCGGCTTTCAGTTTCAAGAAGGCTTTAGCTGGATTCCTTCCTTTAATATCAACTACCATTTAGGCGTTGATGGCATCGCAATTCCACTGATTCTACTGACAAGTTTCACTACCGTGATCGTCATCATTGCCGCATGGGAAGTGATTCAAAAACGCGTTGCGCAATACATGGCTTGCTTCCTCATTATGAGCGGCTTGATGATAGGTGTGTTTAGTGCGCTAGATGCCATATTGTATTACGTGTTTTGGGAGGCCATGCTCATCCCAATGTTCTTGGTGATTGGTATCTGGGGCGGCCCTAATCGGGTTTACGCCACCATTAAATTCTTCTTGTATACCTTGCTTGGTTCGCTACTCATGTTGGTGGCTTTCATCTATTTGCATATGCAAACAGCTAGCTTTGAAGTCATCGATTTTCATAGAGTCACTTTGCCGCTTAATGTACAAATTCTTATATTTCTGGCATTTTTTACCGCGTTTGCGGTAAAAATCCCAATGTGGCCAGTGCATACTTGGCTGCCAGATGCCCACGTAGAAGCGCCAACAGGCGGATCTGTGGTGTTGGCGGCTATTGCCTTGAAGTTAGGCGGATATAGCTTTTTACGTTTTGCCATGCCAATTGCGCCAGATGCGGCGCACCACTTGTCTGGCTATATGATTGCCTTATCACTGATTGCCATTGTCTATATTGCTTTGGTCGCTTTAGTGCAAAAAGACATGAAAAAGCTCATCGCTTATTCATCAATCTCGCATATGGGCTTTGTTACACTAGGCTTCTTTATTTTTAATAATTTAGGCTTAGAGGGCGCAATTGTGCAAATGGTCTCGCATGGCTTTATTTCTGCCGCCATGTTCTTATGCGTAGGCGTGCTGTATGAACGTGTACATAGCCGCCAAATTGAATCTTACGGCGGTGTGGCTAACACCATGCCAACCTTTGCAGCCTTTGCTGTATTGTTCGCTATGGCGAATAGCGGGCTGCCAGGTACATCAGGTTTTGTTGGTGAATTCATGGTGATATTAGGTGCGATTGAAGCTAATTTTTGGTACGCTTTCTTAGCCTCATTCACACTGATTTTCGGCGCGGCGTATACGCTTTGGATGGTGAAGCGTGTGTTCTATGGCGAAATTGCTAATAGCCACGTCGCGGCGCTAAAAGACATCAATCAGCGCGAACTTTTAATATTGTCCACTTTAGCGGTCATGGTGCTAGCCCTAGGTATTTACCCCCAACCACTCACCGATATGACTAATGCGACCGTTACACAACTATTATCTCAGCTAGCGCAAAGTAAGCTGCCCACCGGCTTTACTTCAGGTTTATAAAACATGGAAAACATTAGATTCGACCTCATGACCGCATTGCCGGAAATATTCATTTTATCTATGGCAATGGTGATATTGATCGCGGACTTATTTCTTAAAAATAATAATCGCATCGCTATTTATGCTTTAGCGCAAATCACCTTATTAGGTGCCGCCTATATCACCTTTAGTACGCATGCGCCTAGTGTTACTTATGCCTTTACTGGTACGTTTGTAGATGATGCCATGTCTGACGTGCTCAAGCTCATGATCTACCTTGGTACTTCGTTGATATTGCTTTATAGCCGCCAGTATCTTCAGCAACGTGATATGTTTCGCGGTGAGTTTTATGCATTAGTGCTGTTCTCGGTCGTCGGCATGATGATTATGGTATCAGGCCAAAACATGCTAACGCTCTACATTGGCTTGGAATTATTGTCATTAAGCTTATATGCACTGGTTGCTTTAGACCGCGATAATGCCAAAGCCACTGAAGCCGCCATGAAGTACTTCGTGCTAGGCGCATTAGCTTCAGGCATGTTGTTATATGGCATGAGCATGGTCTACGGCATGACTGGCAGTTTAAATATCACAGATATTAATATGTCGCTAATGAGCGAACCAAAAATTCATACCGTTTTGGTATTGGGTTTGGTATTTATTGTTGCGGGTTTAGCCTTTAAATTAGGTGCAGTGCCTTTTCAAATGTGGATGCCAGACGTGTATGAAGGCTCGCCGACAGCAGTGACCTTGCTCATCAGCTCAGTACCAAAGTTAGCGGCTTTTGCCTTTATTATTCGTATGCTGGTGCAAGCGCTACCAAGTCTGGCAGCAGATTGGCAGCAAATGCTCATGATCATGGCGGTGTTGTCTATCGTTATTGGTAACATTACCGCTATCGCACAAACCAACTTAAAACGTATGCTGGCCTATTCTACAATTTCGCATGTCGGCTTTATCTTGTATGGCTTGATGAGCGCGAGCATGAATGGTTTTGTCTACGCGCTATTCTATGTGGTGAGTTACGTATTAATGACTTTGGCTGGTTTCGGCATCATTTTATTGTTATCACGCAAAGGTTTTGAAGCCGATCAGTTGAATGATTTAAAAGGTTTGAATCAACGCAGCCCTTGGCATGCTTTTCTCATGCTAATTGTCATGTTCAGCATGGCTGGCGTGCCACCTACCTTGGGGTTTTATGCCAAGTTCAGCGTATTACAAGCTGCGCTAGAAGCTGGTTATTTATGGCTGGTGGTGTTTGCCGTATTGATGGCAGTCATAGGCGCATTTTATTATTTACGCGTTATTAAACTGATGTATTTTGACGAGCCAACAGACCACTCCCCAATTACCGCACCGCTAGATATGCGTATCGTGTTAGGTGTAAATGCTCTTGCGCTACTGGTTCTCGGCATGATGCCACAAGGGCTTATGGAGCTCTGTATCTACGCCATTACCAGAAGTTTAAGCTAATGGCAGCTAGCACTAACACCACATGGATTTTGCTTGGTTTAATTTTATTGGCGGCAAACTTAACTTGGTTTTCTAATAAACTGTTTTATGTCATTCCCGTTAATAAACAGACGAATAAGCCTCAAACTAAAAATCTAGGCTGGTGCTTATTAGAGTTAGTGGTGTTGTATTTTGTGATTGGCGGCGTTGCTTTATATACAGAGAAAGCCACCTTCGGACAAATTGCACATCAAGATTGGGAATTTTACGCAATCACTTCATGCTTATTCATTGTGTTTTCTTTCCCAGGCTTTGTGTATAAGGCGCTCTGGAAGTAAGCAGCTAATATAGGTTGTGCTTTAACACCAGTAATTTAAATCGGGCATCCATATTTTGTGATTGATTTCTGATTTTGCAATTGCTATACAAATACCCATCGTATGATTGATTTAACACATTAACTCGGCGATTAGACTTGCCGATTGTAGGCGTTGCCGTACCTTCACTTTCGACCCGTTGCGGAAGACCACCAATTTTCAACAGGAGGCGGCTAAATCCCCAAGGCGACCTTTGAGCGCGAAGGCTCTGCTTCAGCAGTTGGCCGATTCTGTTGAAAAACTCTTTTTTCTGGAACAACAAAAATCTTGTCGGAGGACGTTGCAAGCAATGATTTTATTTAAAAGTCGCTGCTAAAGGCCATTTCTTCAATCTACAATAAAAAATTATGTACGGTACAATCCCAGTTACGTCCTTAGAATAAAAGTCGCTTCAGGCGCCTTAAATTTCTCTAAGTCTGTCAAAAAAAAGAGTTTTTAAACAGAATCGGCCCGTTCCAGAATTTGGTGAGTAAAGCTCGTGTGACTGCTTTGTTCCCCCTTAGCAGTAGTTCACCCCAACTGACGTATGTCTCAAATCGACCGAACTTTGTCACATAACCTATCATTTCCCCTGCCATATAGCAGACTGAATACCCTTTGAATCTCAGACCGTAAAGGTCTTCCCCAATTTTCTAAGCCAGTAAACTGGCAAGAAAAGTGTGAAGGGCGAATGGTCATTCTAAATACTTTTGCAAAGGTCTTTTCCAATATTTCAAAGCTATTGCCATCAAGATTCACCCGTCATTTTGTTCTCACTATTAAAAAACACGCAAAAAACACTAAAAACAGATGCTCTGCGAGGCCCGTCCCTATTGCCTCACAGGGCATGTGCTTTTAGTCTTTGCAGCTTAATTTACAAGCATTTTTTTGAAATCCATCACATAATACACAAATCCTTAAATTATGATGAGCCATGACAACCGTGATTGATAAAGACTTAACCGAACATTGCATGAGTTCTCACACCATAGCCTCTGGCGTGATGTTGACGGTGAAGTGTGATCAGGTTCGATTGCCTAATGGCAATATCAGTCAGCGTGAATATGTCATGCATCCAGGCGCGGTGGTGATTATTCCGCAGTTAGCAAATGGCAATATTGTACTCGAGAGGCAATTTAGGTATCCCTTACACCAAGTGTTTATTGAGCTGCCAGCAGGTAAAATAGACGTGGGTGAAGATATTCTCATCACTGGGCAGCGCGAGTTAGTGGAAGAAACTGGCTATACCGCAACTGACTGGGTGAAGTTAGGCCACCAGCATCCCTGTATCGGTTACTCTAACGAGGTCATTTATATGTATCTTGCCCGAGGCTTAATTGCTGGCGAGCATCAGCGCGATGAAGATGAAGCCTTAGAAGTATTTGAGGTCAGTTTTGGCGATTGTTTAAGGATGATAAAAAATGGGCAAATCACTGATGGTAAATCTATCATTGGCTTATTATTGGCAGAAAAATACCTGCAAGCTTATGTTTAGTCAAAGAACAAATCATGCTTAAAGTACTCATTATTGGATGTGGTGATTTGGGCGGCGAAGTAGCGCGCCAATTAGCGCAGCTCGGCATTAAAACCGCAGGGGTCAGGCGCAGTAAGGCTGTTATTGCCGGAGTGGAAATTATTGCTGCGGATGTTACCCAGCCGACAAGTTTGCAAGCGCTTGTTGCGCTACAGCCAGAAATACTCATTTATTGCGTTGCCGCGAACGGGCAATCTGATGAGCAATATCGGACGCATTATGTCGATGGTTTTCGGCATGTGCTGGCAACCCAAGCGCAAAACCCACGGCTGAGACATGTGTTTTTTGTGTCTAGCACACGGGTTTATGGGCAAAATACAGCCACTTTGCTAGATGAAAATATAGTCGCGATTCCCGCCGACTTTGGTGGCGCACGACTGCTTGAAGCCGAGGCTTTACTGAACACGCTGCCTTGCAATAGCACGGCTTTAAGGCTGTCGGGTATTTATGGCGCGGGACGCTTGCGAATGATCAACCTAGCAAAGTCACCTGAAAAATGGCCATTACAAAATAGCTGGAGCAATCGAATCCATAGCGATGACGCGGCGGCATTTATCGTCTTTTTAGTGCAGCGTGTTTTCGCGAAAAAAATTGCTGAAGAGCCCATCGCTGCTTGCTATATTGTGACCGACTCAAAACCGACCAGCCAATATGAGGTGTTAAGTTGGATCGCTGATAAGTTGCAAGTGACGATACCCGCTGACATGCGTACAAATATGCAGGCGGCCATGCAAGCCCTTAACCAAACACCTAGCCAAGCGGGCAAACGGTTAAGCAATAAGGCCATGTTGGCAACGGGATTTAGTTTGCAATACCCAGACTTTCAAATAGGCTACCAAGCTTTACTAGCGGCGACTATGCCAGATCAAGCGGCTTAACATTATGAGTCATCGGCGTTTATATAACGGTATTCTTGGCATTGCTCTCACAATTGCAGTTCTGACAGTTACTTTAGCCGTCAATTCGAGCGCGGCCTTCGCAGATGAAGATTTTTCCTCATGGCTCATGGGGTTAAAGCAAGAAGCGCTCGCGGCAGGAATTTCAGATAAAACCGCATCAGCCACTATTGATCACATTGCACTACTGCCCAATATCATTCAGCTAGATCATGCACAACCCGAGTTTATTAGCCCATTTTTAGATTATTATTTCAAGCGTGTGAATGCCGCGAAAATCGCTCAGGGCCGTCATTTACTGATTGAACATGCCGCAGCATTGAATGAAATTGAGGTGCAATATGGTGTGCCGAAGTCTATTATCGTGGCGTTCTGGGGCATGGAGACCAATTATGGCCGCGATCCAAGCCGCATTGATACGCTATCAGCCCTTGCCACTTTGGCTTACGATGGTCGACGCGCCCAGTTTTTTCGCAGCCAACTATTAGATGCAATGCGCATGATAGAGGCTGGCAATAGTCACGTTGGCCAATTACAAGGCTCTTGGGCTGGCGCCTTTGGGCACATGCAGTTTATGCCCAGTACTTTTATACGATATGCGGTAGATGGCGACGCAGACAAACGTATTGATATTGTGAACTCCGTGGACGATGCTTTTGCTTCGGCGGCCAATTACTTATCTCAAGTGGGTTGGCGTAGTGGCGAGCCAGCCATCATAGAAGTGCAATTGCCTGAAAACTTTCAATGGCAAAATGCACAATTAACTTTAAGAAAGTCGGTGGAAGAATGGGCTAACTTAGGTGTAACCGCCTTACAAGCTTCCCAACCCACTGAAAATGTCCTGTTAGCACAGGATGTTAGCCACAAGCATAAACACACAGGCAAAAAAGCCACTAAAATCCGCCAAAATAAAGTTTCACATCTCCAGAATATTGCCCACACATCAAGTAAGGCCGCGACGCTAAATAAGGTGTTTTTCAATACCGAGCCGATTAGCGTCGCATTATCAAATGCCAAATTAAAGCATGTGAGCGGTCAGGCTGCTATTATATTGCCACAAGGTTGGCGTGGCCCAGCATTGATGGTATTCGATAATTTTGATGCCATAATGGATTGGAATCGCTCAGTTAATTATGCACTTTCAGTGGCACAGTTAGCTCAGCAGCTCAATCAATCCCCACCAATACTAGGTGGGCACTTGGCGGAAAATGGTGCGCTGACATTTCAAAAAATATTCGAGCTACAAACTGCACTCAATAATAAAGGTTTCGATGCTGGTGAGCCCGACGGCTTCCCTGGTTTGCAAACCCAAGCCGCGATTCGCGCATATCAGCAATCACAGCAATTGCCCGCTGATGGCTACGCCAGCCTAAGCTTGTTCAACGCATTAAAAGCAACGCCATAAGGCAAGGTTAAAGCGTCAGCGAGTTAAAAACCAACCCGTGAGGCTCATTCGATCCTTAGTCGTTGGTAATACTTCGTGATAAAAAGTATCAGATAAAAACAAAACCAATCTACCGCCAATTGGCGCTATATCTAATTGCAATGGTTTGAGCTGGCTGCTATCTGCAAGCGCTTCAGTTGGCAGTGCATTATCAGCATTGAGATATAGACGCAGTTGGCCGCCGTCTGCTTCAACCCAATCTTGATTTAAATATAAAATACAGCTGATTTGCCGCATAGTCTGACCAGTTATTGGGCCGTCACTTTTAAATCGATCAACATGTTTTTTGTAACCAGCCCCTGTGGGATAAAGTGCTAAGTGGCTTTCCAGCGCAAATAATCCTAAATATAAATGCTGATTTAAGCCTAGCCGCAATATTTCCATCTTCTTAAAATAATCTTGCTGTGCGATGCTGGCATTATCTTCGTTAAGCCAGTAAATAGAGTCGCCACGTAATTTATGATTAAAGCTGACGACTGACCGCCCAGTACCCGCTTCAAGCATGAGTGCCGTATCATTTAACTGGGTAATTTCATTGACTAAGGCCAACACATTCGAGGGCGGAATAAAGTTATCCATCACACAAAAGCCATGCTCAGTGATTTTACTTAACTGTTGTTCTAGATTTAGTGCAAAGTATTGAGATAACATCACCCATTATAGCGTTTGAAGTTTGCGCGTAAGGCCACAATCAGCTAAAATCCTGCTCTTGCTTGAAATGAGCGGGTTTAATTTAAATGTGCGCTGAAAAGCAATGATTTAAACCAGTGCATTTAAAATCAGTAAAGGCGGTTAGCTCAGTTGGTTAGAGCGCTTGGTCGACATCCAAGAGGTCACCAGTTCGAATCTGGTACTGCCTACCAGATAATACAATAAAATCAATCGCTTGGCGTTAATATGCTAGGCGATTTTTCTTTTCAGCAAAGTCATTGACGGACTTTTGACGGACTTGGCCAGACACACACGATTTGCAGCTTCTAGTAACTCCTCGATTTCTGGAGCAGAATAGTGCGATGTAATGTCACCATTTTTATGCCCAAGCATGACTTTCCGTGTTTCTAGTGCAACACCAGCAGCCCTCAGTCTTCTACCAAAGGTGTGCTTTAAGTCATGTACTCTAACGTTACTATATCCAGGCATCACCGATTCCATAAATATCTTTAATTCTTCGGTAATTAAAATCCCACGCTGTCCTTGTTGAATAAAATTCACGGGGATTGTTTTTCCTGAGGCTTCATAAAGTTTCATAGCAGCCCTTACTCTGGCTTTATCCCATGCAGAATTATTCATTCTGCCAACAGGATTTCCTTTGTAGGTAAAAACCCACTCGGGATGGATACCACGACAGCTATTGACCACGGAACGTGCAACCTCATTGAGTACGACTAATCTATCTTCTCTATTCTTTACGCCAGAGTTCTCAGTTCTACCACCAAAATCAGATGGAATGAGAAAAACGCTAGTACCAAGTTCTGGCACATCAATTTCCCAATCCCATCGCAAATGGCAAACTTCCTGCTCACGTGTACCAGTATTGACATTAAATAATGCCATTCTTGCCAAGTGATCAGGTAGCTCCTGAAATAAAGTCCGTTGCTCATCCCATGACATTGGATAAGGCTTACGCGCATCGTATGTTGGGAGCATGGAAATCAAAGGCGATGTTTCTAGCCATGTTAAACCAAACTCATCACGCCATTTTCTAGACGATAAAATAAGAATCCTACGCACCACACTAAGAGCGTTGTTAATGCTCTTAGATTTAATACCATCCTTTTGCCTTGCTGCAATATAAGCCTGTAGCGTTCCGTCATGTAGCTTGCTCAGCAGTATATTGCCAATAAAAGGATCCAATGACTGCAACATATATGCATCCGTGACTACTGATGGTTTATGTTGATTCTCATTGAGGTGTTTCGTGGCAGCGATTCTGAAAATTCGATCAGTTCGCATCCCGTAAACCGCAGCCTGTCTTATTTCCTCCAAACGTTTAGCTAAGTACCTTTCGGCTTCTTCTTGGTTGCTCGTCCCACAGCTTTCGCGAATTGCGCGACCGTTGACAACTTTGTCGATGTGCCAGATACCACCTTGTTGATTGGGACGTCTTCTAAGCCCCGTTGTTTTTCTTGCCATTGCTCTTCTCCTACATTTTTTAAAAGAGCGCCGAGCCTTCCATTACGACGCTTATATTCCTCCCACCACTCATCTATGTCAAGGCGGTCATATGCAACACCCTGCGTACCTATAGGTACTGCAACCAAGTGTGGCTTTACCTCGTTATTAAAACGATTGCGATCCATACCTAAATAAGCTGGCGCATCCTTGGCGCGAATGACTCTTGGAGTGTAGTTCATGCTATCTATTTATCTTGAACGCAATTTTGATGAGCTGTTGCATAAACCGCACTTTCAGTTGCATCCAGTTGATCAATAAGATTCAGTAACTCGAAAGGATCGTATATTTCTTTTGGAATTCGTAGTTCGCAGGTTTGTTGATGTGCTCGGCTAGCAACAAATACAACGACGTTATCAGGTTCAATTTCACTATTGACAATGATTCCTCGCTGAATATTAGGTGCTGAGCACATTAATGTGATTGCTCTTTGTCGGTATGCTTGTTTACTGCTGTTTTCATCCAATTCACGGGGCAAAGTAGTATTGTTAAGATTAGCCTCGGTTGCGACTTTCGCGACTACTGCGACTTTTAAACATACTTCGTCGTGATTTAATTGTAGAGTCTCAAAAATCGCAGTAGTCGCAACAGGTGGTGTTGTGATTCTTATTAATTCAGCAGGGTTAAACCACGGCATAATGGATGACCGCCCATGATTTAAGTGCTTTAACACCATCAATCATCACACCTTTTTCGTTTGGAACTAGGTATCCATTTTGAACAAGCTCATTGATAGCCGCCATTAACCTTGGCTTTTCTCGCAACTTATTAGGCCCACTATGTAATATCAGTTTTGACCTGAATTGTTTCAAATCGCGTGAGCGTAGCCATTCGGATAATAATTCAGCATCGAAGGCAACCTGAGGGATTGCAGCCACTTTTCGGATGCGCAAGGTTTCAGCTAGGTACCACTGAATTAGTATCAGCGCACGCTCTAAATAAATTGTTTTGATAATTCGTACCAAAAGTCCTTCATCAATCACGGCAAGTACAGCAGCAATTCTGCAAGCGTTTTCAACCGCTTTGCTTGTTCTGTCCTTTAGTTCTGCAAGTTCTGCACCAGGCGCCATCAAGGTTTCAAACTGGTTGGTCGCAGCTACAGCCAATATCTGGGCTTCTTCAGATAAAATTAGCTCAATTGGATCAAGCTCCTGAATGGAACTTCCTGTCCTGGGTTCAGTTTCCATCAGTGTTTTAAACTTTGAAAGTGCTCTTTTTACTTCCATTCTATCCCCAGGAGATTCATACTTATCTATATGTCTTGTTCCGATGGTTGACTGAGGGGATGCAACAAGACAGCGCGCCAAGAGTCCTTGCCCATTAGCCATGCGATCCGATAACAACTTATTCATAACCTCCGGCTGAGCTAGCTGATGAAATGCCATGCGCCTCCCGTACAGCACTCCAGCACCATCACCAGAACGCACCCTGTCGAATGGTGCTCCATCCCATAATTTGCACCACCTTGCCATTGTTTTTAGTGCGTTGTCGCTGTTGAGGGCGTGACCTCCTATTAATAATCCGCCTTCATCTGAAAAAAGGGCAACACTTGGTTTACCTATTGACAGTTGTTTGTACATACCTTCAACAGTGGGGTCGGTCATAAAGCATAAAGGCGCAATTGGTGATTCAGGCTTATCCCCGCATTTCGCTACAGCTAGTTGAATATCATCTGCTGTCACAATACTTTTGTTATTTGTTACCGACTTTCTAGCCGCATCGCTTGCGTGGTTCCAGGCTGCAATGGCTAGCTGATATTCATTTATATTCTGTAAATACATTTCCATATCGTTCCGCTCTTGAGCTTTGGCTGCTCCAAGTACTAAGTTGTCAACACCAGATTTTCGTTCTCCAGATTCACCAACTGTAAGAAAAAATAATGAAATAGGTTTCGGCTCACCCCAAGGCAGTTTGATGTTGAAGTGTGCTTGTGCCGCTAGAGACGCGGCAGCCAAAATACTTTGGCAACATAACGCTAGAGGTGCTTTTACAGATTCGTGTATTGCCATTGCAGCTTGTCCTAAAACCTCACCTAACGCTTCAACTGGGTATGGATCTGATGGGGGCAACTTTGGACGAAGTGGCTCAGGCTCCAGAGAGTCTGGCATATTAGTTTTTGATTGGATTGAATCTTGTTGCTGAACTACTGGTTTTGTCGCCGAATCAATGGCACGCTTCACAGCGGCAAGGCCAGACAGTTTAGCCATGTCATTGAAATCCGTCGCGTCTTCGGGTTTGTTATCGTTAAATACCGGCATAGCTACCAATCCACCAACAGCTAGCGCAGCCTCGGTCGCTTTTCGTTGGCCAGTCCCAGATTCGTCAAGATCCGCGCACAATATAATTACATCATTAGGATTGCTTGCTCGAACTGCAAGTGCTGTTTTAAGTAGATTTCCAGCGTCGAACGCTACGATGGCTGTGCAATCTTTGGCTTCATAAGTTGTTGCCCCTGTTGCAAATCCTTCGCCGATGCATATTGGCTTTCCTGTATCTAAATTACCAATCTGGTATGCGCCTTTTTCACCAGCAGGTAAAAAGCGTTTTTCACCTTTTCCGTTAATGAATTGGAGGCTAGTAATTTTATTATCTAAACTTATTGGCAACATCAGTGCCCCGTCGCAAGCCATGCCGGAAATACTTAAATTCCCATGATATATTCTCGCATCATGTGGCTTAATCTCCTTTGCCCCCAAATATGGGTGTTCTTCAATTTTAGGATAACCAGTTGAGTCAGGGCTTGCATTTGAATTCCAAATAGATAATGCCGTTGCTGCTCCATAAGCCCTGCGTTTTGCCTTCTGAGTCTCATCGGCGAGCTGCTTTTCTTTACGCTCGGCAAGCTGTTCAGCAGTTGGTGGTACTGGGATATAATTTTTGCCAAAACTGAAGCCATTGTCCCTTGCAAGTTTGAATAAAGTGGCGATAGTAATTCCACCGTCACTTTTAAAACTTTTCCAAGTACTAACCGCTACGTGAGCATTATAATTATCAGCAGTTGAACTCCAATCGTTCCAAACTCCAAAACCACTTTCACTCAATTCAGATTTTATGGCCATTCCGCATTTGATCCAATCGTCACGATTACTAGAGTCAATGAAATTGAGTGCTTGCCTAATTTTGTTGAATACGTCCATTTTTTCGCCCTTGTTAAATATTGCTTCTCAGTTTACAAATAGCTAAAATTTAGGTATCCCCCAAAAATAGAACGTATTTCCGTTCGTAAATAGTTGAGGCTACTATGCAACAAGAATTGGATGAAAAATTTCCACAAGAATCTTATATTGATAATGGTTGTGACAAATCAGCATCTGGGCTGATGCGGCAAATCAAAGAAAAAACAGGATTATCTAATAGCGAGTTAGCCAATAAGCTGTCCAAAATTTTTGAATGTACTGATAAGCAGATTTCCAGTTATGTTAATGGAAGCAAAAGTATGGGTAAGGCTCGACAACTACAATTGGCTAAGTATGCTAAAGTTAATGGGTGGATTACCCCAGCAGTTACTTCAATACTAGAGTGGGATGAATGTTATCAACTACTTGGAATTGATGAAGAACGCAACGATCTAAACTTGTTGAATAAATCCGAGTCGAGATCAAGAAAAGCCGCATTGGCAAGTTTTGAGAAATCCATAAATAATCTTGTGGAATTTGGATATGATGATTTAAATATCATTGCGATGGCAATCACATTGACAGAAAAATTTATCGATCCAGACGAGAGAACATGTGGTGGAATGATTGATATTTCTAAAATACGGGAGTATTTTGATGTTGAGAATGGTGACAGCCCCCCCAATTCAGCTTGGTTGACTTGGAATTTTATTAAAGAGGATGAAGTGTCAGCATGGCTATTAAACGAAGATAAACTTCAATAAATTCAAGTTCTAAATCCAACTTCAACAGATTAGGCAATTAAGGTGGATGTAAGTGCGGATTGGTTATAGTCCCTAAGATGCAGAAAAAAACTACTTACACAAAATTTCTTACCACTTGTATATTCATTTAGTTACCTTTGTGGCAGTGATAAATTATCCACTTAGCCAGTCCTCTGCGGCATAAAATCTAAAGCATTTAATGATTATTTTTTCTGTGAACTCAGGCATATCAATATAATCAATGGAAAGCTAGCTCACTCGCAATCAGCTCAGCCTGCTTCAATACTGTTTCAGTCGCCAATATTTCCATATCAGGCGGATAGCCGAATTGTCTGAGTGTACGTTTTACAATGACTTTAAGCTTCGCTTTCACGCTCTCTTTAATAGTCCAATCTATACTGGCATTTTCACGTACTCGTTGAAGCAATACCACAGCAAGCTCTCGAAGCTTGTCTTGTTGCATAAGTTCACGAGCACTGTCGTTATTGGCAACAGCAGTATAAAAAGCAAACTCAAGCGGATTTAGTTTTAATCTTTCAGCTTCACTGTCACCATGCACAATTTCTTTGCTGACTTTGATTAACTCATCCATCAATTCAGCAGCAGTAATGATTTTGTTTTGGTAACGCTTAATCGAGTTTTGTAGCATTTCCATCAAGCTACGGCTTTGCACTACATTTAAACGCTCACGTACTTTAATTTCTTCATTGAGAAGTTTTTTAAGTACTTCTAGCGCAATGTTTTTGTGCTCATGATTTTTGAGTTCCATTAAAAACTCATCACTCAAAATAGAAATATCCGGTTTTTTAATGCCTGAAGCATCAAACACATCAATCACTTGCTCTGAAACCAAGGCTTGGTCTATTACTTGGCGAATAGTAGTTTCAATTTCCTCATTGGTTTTACCTGCACCAGTGCCGTCAAATTTGGCAAGGCGTGCCTTTACCGCCTGAAAAAAAGCGACGGTGTCTTTGGCATCCATCGCTTGCTCATGGGGAATGGCAATGGCAAAAGTTTGTGAAAGCATTGTTACTTCATTGATATAGCGCTTTTTACCATCTTCTATACCGAGAATATGCTCTTCGGCCGCTAATATCAGTGATAGTTTTTTAGAGGTATCAGCCGAGAAGTATTCTTTATAAGCAAAGCCGTGATACATATTCGCTACAACTTCCAGTTTCTCGAGCATCATCTCTACAGCTTGTTCTTGCGTCTCAGCTGGGTCGCCTTTGCCACCAGCATCTGAATAGAACGACAGCGCTTGTTTTAAATCGGCAGCAATACCTAAATAATCCACCACCAAACCACCAGGCTTATCTTTATACACACGGTTCACCCGTGCAATTGCCTGCATCAGATTGTGACCTTTCATAGGCTTGTCGATATAAAGCGTATGCATACTCGGTGCATCAAAGCCTGTCAGCCACATATCCCGCACGATAACGAGTTTTAATTCATCGTCAGGGTCTTTCATGCGCTCAGCAAGATTTCGGCGCTGTTGCTTCGTTGTATGGTGTTTGGCAAGTTGAGGGCCATCGCTAGATGCTGCTGTCATAACCACCTTGATAGCGCCTTTGTTTAAATCATCTGAATGCCACTCAGGTTTAATCTGGATGATTTCAGCATATAGCGCTGCAGCAATGCGGCGTGACATACTAACTATCATGCCTTTACCTGAAAACACTTCTTGGCGTTGCTCAAAGTGCTTCACAATATCTTGCGCAATATTTTGGATGCGCTTTTCACTACCGATTAAGGCTTCAATTTGCGTCCAGCGTGTTTTGGCTTTTTGTGTTTCGGTGAGCTCGTCTTGATCGAGTTCTTCATCTAACTCAGCAACTAATTTTTTGCCTTCATCAGACAGTTGTACTTTAGCTAATCGACTCTCATAATAAATGCGCACCGTTGCGCCATCTTCTACAGCCTGGGCAATATCATAAATATCCACATAATTGCCAAACACCGCTGGCGTATTCACATCGGTGCTTTCAATCGGCGTACCTGTAAAGCCTAAGTACGTGGCATTGGGCAAAGCATCGCGCATGTACTTAGCAAAGCCGTACACAGTTTTTTGCCCAATCACTTCACCAGCTTCGTTCTTATCATCGATTGTTTTGGCTTTGAAGCCATATTGGGTGCGATGCGCTTCATCTGCAATCACCACAATATTTCTGCGTTCAGATAATGTTTCGTACACATTGCCTTCTTCAGGCTGAAACTTTTGGATGGTGGTAAAAATCACGCCGCCAGAAGCGACTTTGAGTAACTCTTTAAGTTGCTGCCGATCTTCTACCTGCCTGGGTTCTTGGCGCAATAATTGACTAGAAGCGGCAAAGGTATCAAACAATTGATCATCTAAGTCGTTGCGGTCGGTAATCACCACAATGGTTGGGTTATCCAAGGCTAATACAATCTTGCCCGTGTAAAACACCATGCTGAGTGATTTACCACTGCCTTGGGTATGCCACACCACGCCAGCCTTGCGATCCCCTTTTGGTTGGGTGCGCACATCGCTTAAGCCGTAACTGGCTGGCGTTTGCGCCACGCCTGCGGCCTCTGCAGATGCGCGTAGTGTAGAAATTACGGCTGCATTCACTGCGTAATATTGATGGTAAGCCGCCAACTTTTTAACGGTGCTAATGCTAATTTGTTTAGTAACGGAATCTTCTTTGGAAGACTTTTCAAAAACGATAAAGTGGCGAATTAAATCTAGTAACGTGGCTTTGTTTAACATGCCATTAATCAGAGTTTCTAGCTGGCTAATCAAGTGAGAAGCCTCGCCCTTGCCATCTGCACTCTTCCAAGCCATAAAGCGGCTTAGACCTGCGGAAATACTGCCGGCTTTGGCTTCTAATCCATCTGAAATCACGACAAAGCCGTTATAGGTAAATAAGCTTGGTATCGCTTGTTTATAGGTTTCTAATTGTCGATAGGCAGAAGTGAGTGTGGTATTTTCATCAGCGGCATTTTTGAGTTCGATAACGACTAATGGCAAGCCATTCACAAACAAAATAATGTCAGGGCGTTTGTTTTGGTTGTTTTCAATAATGGTGAACTGGTTGGCCACAACAAATTCGTTGTTATCAGGGTTAGCAAAATCAATCAGCCAAACTAAATCACCGCGTGTGTTGCTATCTTTTTGATAGCTCACATTCACGCCCTCAGTCATAAAGCGATGAAACGCTTCATTGTTAGCTAATAACTCTGGCGAACTAATGCGTTGTATGGTTTTAATCGCTTCATCTAATGCAGCAGTTGGCAGGGTGGGGTTAATGCGAGCAACGGCTTTACGTAAACGATTCAGTAACAATACATCGGCAAAGCTTTCACGCTCTGGTTTTGCTGCATCTGGCGCAATGTCGGGCCCGTAGACGTAATCAAAGCCAATTGCTTGCAGGCGCTCAATGGCGAGAGTTTCGATTTCTGATTCAGTGAGCTTTACAGACATTAAATGTTTCCTAATGCGTTGATTTCATTTTCTAGGCTTGTCAGCGTGTGCATCACTTCATCAAAGCTCAATGGCTTATCAAAAATCATGTTTTGCATGGCTTGATAATCTTTTGCTAACTCACTTATTCTAGCCTCTGGCGGAATCAATCTTAAATAGGGTGGTTTTGCCAGTTCATACTGCGCCCATGCACTTGGATAAAACCTTTGTTTAAATGCCACAACCGCTGCTAACATTTCCAAATCAGTTAATGCGATATGTTTTACGTCAGCTAAAGCCAAGCGCGCCAAATCATAATAATGGCGTGAATATCTTGGTGGCATCGGTTTATCTTCTGCACGATGCGCCTCTTGATGCAGAATCGTAGCCTTCTCCCAAAATGTGCGCTCGACTAATATGGTCGGCACATCGCAGCTAGGTTTTTCAAACACATGCGCAAAATGTTGTGCCGCATAAGGTTGAATTGCAAATACATCAGAAGGCAACCAAGAAGCTAACGGGCCGATTTCCAACAATATCTCTGGACGTAAATAAGCATCACCAAACGCAGCAGGGTAACGAATATTAATCGCGTGAGGGTTAGTTGTATCAATACTGCATGCGCAAAAATCGCCTACACTTTGCCGCACCTGCGGCAATAACACCTTATCAATGTAGCTTATAGCTTCGGCATTGGTCGCTTCATTGAACTTCATTTGTTGTGTTTTACTGCGCTCAGCATCTGGATCATCTTCCACCACTTCACGCCAATCTAAGATCAGGTCTATGTCCTCTGAGAATCGACCGATTAAGCCAAACACTTTGGATAAGCTGGTGCCGCCTTTAAACTTCAAAATCTTGGCTAAATCAGTATTAGTGAATACTCTAGCCAATACCCACACCACCCAAAAGTCTTTTTCAACAATGGCAGGTGTTGTGCGCATGGCAGTTGCTGTTTCACTAAATAACTCGCTACGTTCAGCCGCTGAAAGATGAGCCACTTTATCCATTCAGATTTTCCTTCGAAGTGCCATCTTGGCATATTTGCTTGATAGCCTCATAAATCCAACCCGTGCTACCTTGCGTATCGCGCAAAATCTTGGCAAAACTTTCTTTAGCAATTTGCGCGCGTATTTTTGCAAACAACTCAGCATTTAAATGCTCTTTACCCAAGGCTTTAAGCGCTTGCACAATTAGGGTGCTTTCGCGGTGTTTAAAGCCAATGTCTTTTAAGGTGGATTTTTTAAAGCTTAGTTGTACACCCATAACATCATAGCTTTTGCTTGGACCGTCACTCAGGTAAACATACTGCGCGGGTATTTGTGTAGAAAGCCCCAGTAAATTAAGGGCTGATTCACCAGAAACCTCAATGCGCCATTTAAACTTGCGGGCGTAGGCATTGGCTACATGATCAATGTCAGGCGATAACGTTTTTTGTAATAAATCGCTAAAGCGTGGGTAATCATACAAGCCGCGCGCAATGCGTCTGATTTTATTAGCCTCTGCTAAATCAGAGAGTGCATTATCAATTTGTTGGCGCGCAAAACGGCCAGCCAAATCACTAGATGAGAATGCCCACCCCCTACCATGACCAGTAATAAAGTAAAATATTGATTCTGATATGTTTTTCACGTAGTTAATATAATAAAAATTCTAGAAAAAGTATATTTTTTTTCTAGAATTTTAGAAAAGCATAAGGTGTTTTAAATACTAAATTGATGAGTTTATTCATATTGACTAAATGGGAATTAGCTTTTGATATAGAAAGTCAAAAAAACGACGAGCTGTATTCCGTTGATCTTCAATATCAGCATCAGTCCAACGGTGGTGGTTTGGGTTCAAATCTTCGCGCCATGCATGAAGTTCATTTTTTAAGTCTTCTGATATAACACGCCGATTAAATAATGCATCTATTCTGTCTGAAAGATTGTTTTCTGCAATCTCTTTGTCTCTGATTTGCTTAGCAAAACGATTGTCAATTTCTACTTCCAAAAACACTCTCAAATCACCTGCCGAGAACGTTTGCGCTTCACTGCTAACAAATTTAAATATGGATTCACGTTTTTTCTGGTGATCATTAAGTAAGAACTCTTCAACGTTTGGCACCGATAAGCTGGATGAACCATTTTCATTTCTAATTTCCAAAAGTTTTACAGGTTTATTGTTTCTATAAGTGTGTAGAAATCTAGCAATATCATCTTCAAAATGACTCAAAATAATCACTTGCCTAACCTGATCACTCAAACTGACAATGTATCTGTGAATTGCTGACATTCTGTGATTGTCAAATGATGTGACAGGGTCATCCATTACAACGATAGATAGTGGTTTGTCTGTGATCGAAATGGCATCGATAGAAGCCGCAAAAATAGCTAGGGCTAACGCCCTCCTGTCCGACTCGCTGAAAACACGATCTAAATCAGCTTCCGGAATATCAATGCCATGAAATTTGATTTTTAGATAGTAAACAGGTTTATATCCACTAGTGTCAATAATCTTCTCTAATGTAAAATTTTCGCTACCAAAATCACGAAAGTGCTTATTCAACTTAGCAAAATATATGTCGAGAAATTGACTTTGTTGCGTACTCAGAGCTAATTGCAATATTGGTATATCAATCTCTAAGGTTGATATTTCAGTACTTAGTGAATTGTATTCATTACACTGAGGTGTCAACTCAAGACGTTTTAGCTTTAAACTTTCAGCTTCCTCATCAGTTTTTAACTTTAAAAGCTTCTGATTAATGTCACTGTCATTCAGCGAGCCTTTAAAAGCAGATATTTCTGCGTTAATCTTTGCTGATGTCTGATTATAGGAGTCACATATTTCCATTAGCGAACTTAATAGTGCATTTATGCTTTGTGCGGAAATCTCAGCCAATGTAATATGAGGTGCAATTTTTTTTGCTCTTGCGGCTGATTCAGTCAATTCAATTACTTTTGATACTTCCTGTTCGTAACTTTCGAGTAAATGGTTAAATGCAGATTGTTCTGTAGTTAATTTTTCTTTAAGTGTTACAACTGCTCCAGTTTCCGCCAACTCAGGATACAAACTGATAGCAGAGTTGTTTTTTTCAATAGAAAGTTTTAGTTGGGATACGCTGTCAGAACTTAACCCTGAAATAATTTGATCAAGTTGATGATTAACTAAGTGGGGTATTCAGCTAAATGCTGTGCTTATCCTCGCCAAGGGAGAGATGGCGCCAAAATATCCAGAGATGCAGGCGCTTTATTACGAAGATTGGGTGGTGCGGCGAACCCCTGCTTCACATTTTTAGGCTTGGGGTT
>CAINBI010000035.1 GCA_903846555.1 uncultured Pseudomonadota bacterium | reverse complement strand
CCTTCCTTTCCACCGATTTTATCGGTGACGTGTTGATCTGGATTTAAGTAAACGACGCTGACTGGCTGCCAGTTTCTAGTGACACCACTCCATCGCTCTGGATGTCTTTGTTTCGCAGCCTCATAAAGCGCAATACGCTTAACCAGTAATGCGCTATCTAGGCCAGCATGGCGTTCAGCCGGGGCCCTGCTATCTCAGATTTGCATATGATAACTCGTACACGCACTCCGAATTATCATGTAAAATATTGATATGATTTTACGAACTCATCACCTTGAATTACTTAAAAGACAGCTTGCTAATTTCCCTGTGGTTGCTATTTTGGGTGCTCGGCAAGTTGGTAAAACTACGCTTGCAAGGCAGTTGGAGAGTGATTGGGATGGACCGAAGCGCCATTTCGATTTGGAAGATCCTGATGATCAGGCGCGCCTTGCTGACCCAGCATTTATTCTGCGGGAGCTAAAGGGTTTAGTGGTGCTGGATGAAATTCAACTTCGCCCAGATATTTTCCAATTGTTGCGCGTGTTGGCGGATAGGCCTGATTTTCCTGCTCGATTTTTATTGCTTGGTAGTGCTGCACCTGAGTTATTGAAACATACTACAGAGAGTCTTGCTGGACGAGTTGTTTTTCACGAGTTGGATGGCCTGGCACTGAATGAAATTGCGCCATTTGCCACAGAGCCTGATTGGCTGGATACACGTTGGCTGCGAGGTGGTTTTCCGCGTGCTTTGCTTGCTAACGATACGCAGCTTAGCCGTGAGTGGCGTGAGGCGTTTATCCGCACGTACCTAGAGCGTGATTTGCCGCAATTGGGTATTCATTTGCCCGCGCTGACGCTACGGCGTTTTTGGACCATGCTGGCGCATTACCATGCACAAACTTGGAATGGGAGTGAGTTGGCTCGGGCGCTGGGTGTGAGTGATAAGACTGTGTCGCGCTATTTGGATATTCTGGAAGGAACATTTATGGCGTTTCGTTTGCTGCCTTGGCATGCAAACATCGGCAAGCGCGAAGTTAAAGCACCTAAAGTTTATGTGGCAGATACTGGCCTGTTGCATAGCTTGCTGGGCATTGGGGATAGAGATGCTTTGCTGGCTCACCCTAAATGTGGTGCCTCTTGGGAAGGTTTTGTTTTGCGAGAAATCATACGTCAGACTGGGGCAAAGCGAGATGAGACATTTTTTTGGGGGGTGCATGGCGGCGCAGAGCTGGACTTGCTGGTCGTTCAAGATGGTCGTCGCTTGGGTTTTGAAATAAAATTAACAAAATCACCGCAGGTGACGGCATCGATGCGGTCAGCAAAAGAATCTTTAGGGTTAGATCATTTGTATGTGATGTGCCATGGTGAGGGTGAGCCCTGGCCTCTGATGAAAGGGGTGACTGCTGTCCCAGCGGCCTGTTTGGTTGCAAATCAATGGCTCACACCATAAATGAAACGATAGGTTTATTTTTTTACTGGCGAATATTGCTTGGATGTTTAGCTTTACCTAATGGTGCTGAGTTTAATGGGTTAATGGTTTTGTGCTGCAAACGGTGGCGGTTTTCACTAAAAATGCACGAAGCAACATTAATCCTCAAAACGCATCAACTTCAATAATTCTTATCATAACTAGCTAATTGTTTAATCTATCTTATTGACTTAATTGGTTAATTTAAATATTATATCTTATCAAAAATAGCGATTTAATTTAACTATGCGACCACAAAATGAGGCTGCGCGGGCAAGGTTGGAGTCTATTTTTCAGCGCAATGGACTTTGTTCTGCGGTACAGTTGAGCAATCTGCTTGAGGTTAGTGTACCCACTCTGCATAGAATTTTGCATGAGCGTGGGGATCAGATAGTACGCTTAGGCACAACAAAACTGGCGCGCTATGCACTTCGTAGATCTGTGCGGGGTCGGCAAGCGCCCATTTCTGTTTATGTCATTGATGAGCAAGGTCGTGGCTCGCGTTGTGGTGTGTTGAGTTTGATTGCGCCGCAGGGCTCTATATGGGCATTAAATAGACTTGGCTGGCCCGTTGATGCTGAGCATGCTACTGGGGTATGGGCCGGCCTGCCTTATCCTATTTATGATATGCGTCCACAAGGTTATCTGGGCCGCATTTTTGCACAGCAGGCGGCTTTAGATCTTGATGTACCGACCGATCCTGAGCGGTGGTCAGATGATCATATTGTTGATGTGTTAAGCCGCCGTGGGGCGGATACGCCAGGTAATCTGATTTTGGGTGACGATGCCTATGCGCTTTGGCTACGTTCGGTTGCTTCGCCACTGCCCGTCATAGCGTCTGACCAAGTGCCTGTTTGCTATATGGCATTGGCTTCCGAGGTAACGGCTCTCATTGGCGGCGGCTCTAGCGCTGGCGGCGAGTTTCCGAAGTTTACGGCAAAGCGAGCGCTGGAGGGCAGTAACACACCGCATGTGATAGTAAAGTTTTCTGGTGCAGATGAATCCAGCACTATTCAGCGTTGGTCTGATTTGCTGGTGTGTGAACATTTAGCCTTAGAAACACTTCAAGCGCACACTCGGCTTAGCGCGAGTAAAAGTCGCATCATTAAGGCTGGCGGACGGACATTTCTTGAAGTTGAACGATTTGATCGCAATGGCGAGTTTGGACGGTCATCACTGATATCACTGGCTAGTTTAGATGCAAGCTTTATGGGGTCTGGTAACGGTGACTGGCCTACACTAATTGACACGCTAGCTGATTTGTCTATGGTTTCAAGAGAGTTCGCGCACGATGTACAAGTGTTATGGTGGTTCGGTCGATTGATTGCAAATAACGATATGCACCTTGGCAATTTGTCTTTTCAGTTAAACGCAACCGATAATGATGGTTTAAATCTGCGTATGTCGCCCGCTTATGATATGTTGCCCATGTTGTATGCGCCTTTGTCGGGTGGGGAGGTACCTTTGCGGCAGTTTGTTGTTGCCTTACCATTGCCCAACCAAGAGCTGGCTTGGAAAATAGCCCATGCTGCCGCCATTTATTTCTGGCAAGCCGCCAGTCAGAATGCGCAAATTAGTCCGCTATTTCAGAAAATATGCGAAATAAATCTTATGCAACTTCAGCAAGTTAAGCTTGTTTAAGTGAGTGGCTAAATTGTTGAGCGTGTGAGTTAAAAATAAATAATGGAAATTGCGACTGATTAATGATGAAACGTTTATTTGATTTATGTTTAGCGTCATTCGCGCTATTTTTTTTGCTGTTACCTATTTTAGTCGTGGCATTAATGGTGCGGTTCACTTCAGTTGGGCCTATTTTCTATTGGTCAGACAGGGTGGGACGTTTGAACCAAATTTTTAAAATGCCAAAATTTCGCACTATGTTGGTAAATACGCCCGCCGTTGCTACGCATTTGCTGTTGAATCCAGCGCAATTTTTAACGCCAATAGGTTCTTTTTTAAGAAAATCCAGCCTTGATGAACTGCCGCAACTCTGGAGTATTATTAAAGGTGATATGAGCTTTGTCGGCCCGAGGCCAGCTTTGTTTAATCAAGATGATTTGGTGGCATTACGAACCCAATATGGCGTTGATCAGCTAGTGCCGGGTTTAACTGGCTGGGCGCAAATAAACGGTAGAGATGAGCTGCTGATTCCTGATAAAGTGCAGTTAGATGTGGATTATCAGCAGCATCAAACTTTTTGGCTAGATTTGAAAATAATCGCGCTAACTTTTTTAAAGGTGTTGCGTCGGGATGGTATTCAACATTAAGCTTGTTGCTAGGTTTTGCCTTGCTGCGTCAGTGATGATTAAATAGGCTGAGATAAATGCCGCAATGTTATCAAAAAATGTGCTCTGGTAAGCCCGTGCCTATTGGCTCACAGGGCATCTGTTTTTAATATTTATAGCGTAATTTTAGGGGATTTTAAAGTCGATCTAATATAGAAGTCCTGTAAAATAACCCAGCTTAGGTGAACGGCTAATGAGCCCAGTCTGTAGCTTGAATATTTGCCCACGTATTCCCCCTTCTTAATTTTTTAACAAGTTAAACTTAAAAAACTGAATAAAGTAAATAAAAATGAAATTAACGATGATTAACCCACGTACTATTTTTGCTTTATTGCATGATATTGCTGTTGCTGTTTTTGCTTGGATTATCGCTTATTTGCTACGCTTCAATTTCACAATTCCAGCTGAGCAGGTCTCTAGCCTCTGGCTTGTGCTCATATTTTTAACCCCTATTCAGGCCTTATTTTTTATTCGACTCGGTCTTTATCGTGGGGTATGGCGCTTTGCGAGTATTCCTGATTTAAAGCGTATTTTAATGGCCATTTCTATGGCGGCGATCACTGCCGTTGCCTTGCTGTTTATGTTTAAACCGATGGGATTAACCGTGCCTCGGTCAGTTTTAATACTCGATCCCATCTTATTGTTGCTAATGATGGGTGGCAGCCGTTTTGTTTACCGTTCATGGAAAGAGCATCGGTTATACGGGGTTAACCAGATGCGTGGCGAGCCAGTGTTGGTGTTGGGCGCTAGTGAGGCGGCCATTGCGTTGCTGAAAGATTTGGAGCGTAGCCAGGAGTGGCGTGTGATGGGGCTGTTGGATGACAATGGCGAAATTAACGGACGTGAGCTAATGGGCATTAAGGTGCTAGGTAGCATAGCGCAGTTGCCAGAAATTGCAAAAGCGTTAGATATTCACAATGTGATTGTGGCAAAGCCGTCCGATGCACATAGGGCGCGTCGCCGTGCTATCGACATTGCGAGTCAGGCCGGTTTGAATGTATTTACCGTGCCTTCTGTTGAAGATTTAATGAGCGGCAAAGTGAAGGTGTCTAAAATCAGGCACGTTGAGATTGAAGATTTGCTGGGGCGCGATGCAGTTAAGTTGGATAACCTTGGATTACATAGCCTAATAGAGGATCATGCGGTGTTGGTAAGCGGCGCGGGTGGCTCTATAGGCTCTGAGCTTTGTCGGCAAATTGTAAAATACAAGCCTAGCACTTTGGTTTGTTTGGATATTTCTGAGTACGCGCTTTATAACTTAGAGCAGGAGTTAAGCCAGTTAAATGTGCCAACCAAGCTGCTTTATATGACGGGTGATGTTAAAAACAGTCAGCGTGTTAAAGAGCTACTTAGTCAATATCGGCCTGCGGTGGTGTTTCATGCAGCGGCTTACAAGCATGTGCCTTTAATGGAAAATGGCAATGTGTGGGAGGCGTTGTCTAACAACGTGATTGGCACGCATACACTGGCACAGGCTTGTGGTGAAGCTAATGTTGCAAAGTTCGTGTTAATCTCAACCGACAAGGCCGTTAACCCAACCAATGTGATGGGCGCCAGCAAGCGGTTGGCAGAAATGGTCTGCCAAGGATTGCAGAGTGCTGTGCTGCAAAATTACGGTCACACCAGCACTAAGTTTGTCATTGTGCGTTTTGGCAATGTATTAGGGAGTAGTGGCAGCGTGATTCCTAAGTTTAAAGAGCAAATCGCCAATGGTGGACCTGTCACAATTACCCACCCTGAAATTACGCGCTATTTTATGTCGATTCCTGAAGCTGCGCAGCTTGTGATGCAGGCAGGTTTGATGGGGAATGGCGGTGAAATTTTTGTGCTGGACATGGGCGAGCCAGTCAAAATTGCTGCGCTGGCAGCCGATATGATCAGGCTCTCTGGCTTGCAAGTAGATGATATTGAAATTAAGTATGTAGGCTTACGCCCAGGTGAAAAGCTCTATGAGGAGCTTCTTGCCGATGATGAGCATACTACGCAGACGCCACATGAAAAGCTACGGATTGCCTTAGCTAGACCAGTGGATAGCGCGTGGGTAAAAAATATTTTAGAATGGATTGGCAGTGCTCAAAGCGCAAATGAAGGACAGATTAAAAGCGAATTACGGCTTTGGCTGGAAGAATATCAGCCGCAATATCAAGCGGCTACAGAAGCACATGCAGCGACAGGGGTGAAGACTGTAACTATTCATTAGGCGATAACGATTAAGCGGGTTTTAACGTACGACTGACTAACCTGCCTATGACTAAAAACGCCTAAAAGAGCCAGTCACTACGCCCCATATATGAAGTCTCCCACCGCTAAACGCCAAATACAGGTGTTGTAGCGGGGGTTTCCAAGGTCAGCGACCAGAGCGCAGGAGTGTTGCCACCCATACGGCTTACCAAGGTCTCACTTAGCGTAGATTGCGTTGCCGCAACCAGTTCGGAGCCTTCCGCCCCTACTTTACTACGAGTAATCCTGCACCGTTTCTTTTCCTTCTGAATACACTTGCCCGCTAATAACTGCTTAACAGCACGCAGGGCAATCACTTTCGCGGCATTATGGTCAGCATGGTCAGTGTTTCCGCAGCTTAGGCAGACGAATTCGGCTTGAGATACCCGATTGTCTTGGTGAACGTGACCGCACGCGGCACATTCCTGCGAAGAGTAGAATGGTGAAACTTCGATAACCAACTTGCCCTGACGACGGGCTTTGTACTGCAAATAGGTTTTTGT
>CAINBI010000034.1 GCA_903846555.1 uncultured Pseudomonadota bacterium | reverse complement strand
TCTCGCCGAGTACCAGTATCGCTTTAATCGGAGGAGTAATTTGAAGATCATTCTGCCGCGTCTTTTGCGCGCCGCCGCTGTTACATCTAAGCGGACCGAAGCATGGTTGCGCTTGCCTGAATATCAGTGCTAATCAAGTAACTTTTTACGCCAGCATGATCACTGTGGCAGCCCATGCAGTTCTGGCTGATCAGCTGCTGATGAAAAGGGGTTGAAGTGAGTGGTTTTGCGATGAACAAACCTTTTGTTGTTAATCGACCGATATCGCGTGGTTTATGGCAATTGATGCATCGCTCAGAGCTTGCTCCGCTCAGAGGCGTATGGCAGGCAAAGCAATCAGCATTCAATTGTTTATGGCCAGGAATTAGTTTGCCTGGTCCAACCATCAGCTGCGGGTAGGTGAAAGACAGAACTGCAACTGCGATCAGATTGGCGGCAAGAACAAATTTGAGAAACCGGCTCATACCCACCCCCAGAATAGGAAAATGCTGATGATGTGGCCTAACGCTAGGACAGCAAAAACGATAAAGATTGGAATATGTATTTTTCGCCATTTGGTCATGGCGTCGAGTGCAACGGCATCCCAGAATACTGCTTGCTCCACCTCTGGCTGCTGTAGGCCGCGCTGTAGATAGTCTTGACGTTGCTCCTGCAAATGGCGGCGCGAGGGATCCAGCAGGAATTTTCCCACCATGCCACTTACCACATTGACACTCATCGCCACTGTGGCCAACCAAGGAAGGATAGCATTGAAATGTATGCCAGCATGAATTAATACGAACAATGAGCCAAGCCAGGCCATGAATTCATGTAGCGTCAGCAGAGATTTTGGGTTTCCTAATGAGATGTATTTGCGCTTGCGCAGAGAATAAACCAGCGAACCAATAATAAGGATTGTTCCTGGAATACCTAGATAACGACCAACCCACACTAGATTCAAAAGATGTAGGAAATAGTCGCTAAGCAGTGTGATGGTAGCAAGTAAACCAAGAATAATGCTGAAGGGTAAAACATGTTGGCGCCAGAGCGAAGTCGTCATTTATACCTCCAGTGTCAAGTTGGTCTTAGGTGTGCAGACGCAGAGCAGGCATGTGCTAGGCTCGGGGTCGAAATCGGGTGGCTGGCGGTAAGCTACCTCGCCTGAACGAATTGTTGTTTGGCATGTGCCACAGCCACCCGCACGACAGCCAGAATTGACGCTAATGCCATTTGCTTCTGCAAATTCTAGGAGGTTATTAGCAGAGGGCTGCCATGGCAACTGTTTTTCGGATAGGGCAAAATTCACGATGATGCCAGTATCAGCCGCCTCTGCCCGTGCGGCGGCAACCGAGACTGTTGTGTTATGACGTTTGATGGTAGCTGGGCCGAAAGCCTCAAAATGGATGTGTGCATCAGGCACGCCCCAATCATCCAGTCCTAGTACGATAGTTTCCATCATTGTAGCTGGGCCGCAAATGTAAAATTGATATGGCTTGAGAGGCAACTGTGTCCGTAACAGATTGATATCGACTCGACCTTGATGGCGACAATCACGTCTGACAGTAT
The DNA here is from genome assembly GCA_903846555.1 of uncultured Pseudomonadota bacterium. Lineage (GTDB taxonomy): Bacteria > Pseudomonadota > Gammaproteobacteria > Burkholderiales > Methylophilaceae > Methylotenera. The sequence continues at coordinate 33,231 of CAINBI010000034.1, read as the reverse complement.
CTTCTGGTAGGGGATTGCTAATGCAAACCCATAAATGAAAGTTCGTATGTGCGCTGGCAAGTGTTTCGAGATGAGATTTCATCACTAATTCCTGACTATTACGCGCACCATAGAATAGCCAAATTTCACGTTGAGGCTGATTGATTAGACACCAATTCAGCATACTCAGCATAGGTGTGATGCCAATGCCGCCGCAAATTAACACTACTGGGGCGTCACTTTTATCAATATAAAAATGTCCAGAAGGTGCGCGCACCTGCAAGAGGCTACCCACTGCGATTTGATCGTGAAAATAGTTGGATGAGCATCCTGGCGGAACATCAATACCAACGGGTTGTTTCACGCGCTTGATTGACACACGGTAGCAATCCAGATGGGGCGCATCCGACAAAGAGTAGTAGCGAATAATCTGTTCAGTACCCCCAGTTTTGGTGGGAACATCTAGGCGAAAAGTCAAAAACTGCCCTGGCAGAAATGATGGTAGAGGTTGTCCATCTTCTGGAATCAAGTAAAACGAGCAAACGGATTGGATATCATCTTCAAATGCCTTGCGGCTGACCTTGAATGTGCGAAAGCCTGACCAAGCGGTAGCGATATTGTCGCCCGCGCTACTCAATTCAGTCTGACCTACTTTAACCACCCTACAGATAGGCAGTGTTTGATAGTCCATCCATTTACGCCAAAAGACAAAACCTAAATAAATCGCTAGTTGCAACACAATTCCTGAAGCAATCCAGAACAGTAAAGAGAGCGAAGTCATAGTTAATATTACCATGTCGCCCAATGCAATGTTGGGATGTTCGTGATTGTAAGTCTAGAGCAAAGTTATTTAGTCTATTTTAGACAAAAAATCCATTTCTTTCGCCCAACTTGCGTGGTTATGGCTTTAAAGGGTCGACTGCCGAAGTAGAGCCCTCACTCTCGAAGATCCACTTTGGGGATGTTGCAGCCATTTGTTCTTAATTGGCTAATGGTCGTGATGTGATGCGAGCGCTCATTCCTCTTTGTTAACCGCTTTCCACAAGGCTGACGATCAAAATATAAATTAGCAAAATCAAGCTAAAACTGAAAATTCCAACGAGGTGATTTTAAGTTGAGACCTTTGCACGAAGCTAAATTAATCACAATTTAATATAAAATCGCCAATTATCGTCATTCCCGCGTAGGCGGGAATCTAGGCGAATCAACAACTTAACTGGATTCCCGCCTACGCGGGAATGACGATGTTGATGGGTTTTAGGGTTAAAGTTAGCTCGTGCAAAGGTCTCAAGTTAAAGAAATTATGGAAGAATGATACGCAAATAAAACCGTTAATATTAGGAAATAAGATGCCCTACGAGCCGCTCTGGTATTGCCTTGCAGGGCATCTATTTTTAAATATTCCGCTAGCGAGTAATGGGTTTGTAACGAATACGCTTCGGTTTAGCACCATCTTCACCCAAGCGTTTACGCTTATCAGCTTCATATTCCTGATAATTGCCATTAAAGAACGTCCATTGTGAATCACCCTCAGCCGCTAAAATATGCGTGGCGATACGATCCAAGAACCAGCGATCATGTGAAATTACCAGTACACAGCCTGCAAACTCCAGCAAGGCATCTTCCAGCGCGCGTAAAGTTTCTACATCCAAGTCATTTGATGGTTCATCTAGCAACAGCACGTTACCGCCAGAAATCAAGGTTTTAGCCAAGTGCAAGCGACCGCGTTCGCCGCCTGAAAGTTGGCCAACGATTTTTTGTTGATCACCACCTTTAAAGTTAAAACGGCCGATGTAGGCGCGTGAAGGCGTTTCATAACGGCCTACCGTTAAAATGTCCGAGCCACCTGAGATTTCCTCAAACACGGTTTTATCGCTAGTCAATTCATCGCGGCTTTGGTCGACATAGGCCATTTTCACGGTTGAACCGATTTTCACTTCACCGCTATCTGCTTGTTCTTTGCCAGTAATCATTTTAAACAACGTGGATTTACCCGCACCGTTCGGGCCGATAATGCCGACAATCGCCCCTGCTGGCACGCTGAAGCTCAAATTATCAATCAATAAACGGTCTTTAAAGGCTTTGCTCACGCCATTGAATTCAATCACTTGGTCGCCTAAACGCTCGCCCGCTGGAATGAAAATTTCCTGTGTTTCATTGCGTTTTTGGTATTCGGCGCTTGCCAGTTCTTCATAGCGGGCAATACGCGATTTACTCTTGGCTTGGCGTGCTTTCGGGTTTTGGCGCACCCACTCCAGCTCTGTACTCAAAGCCTTGCGACGTGATGACTCTTGTGATTCTTCAAGCGCTAAACGGGCTTGTTTTTGTTCTAACCAGCTAGAGTAATTGCCTTTCCAAGGAATACCATGACCGCGATCTAACTCTAAAATCCATTCAGCAGCATTATCTAAAAAGTATCTATCATGCGTTACCGCCACTACCGTACCCGGAAAGCGCACTAAATACTGCTCTAACCACTCCACAGATTCAGCGTCCAAATGGTTGGTCGGCTCATCTAGAAGCAACATATCTGGCTTAGAAAGCAATAATTTACACAAGGCCACACGACGTTTTTCACCACCAGAAAGCGGACCTATTTTTGCATCCCAAGGTGGTAAACGTAGCGCATCTGCGGCAATTTCTAGCTGCGTAGTTAAATCAGAACCGCTGGCGGCAATAATATTTTCATACTTAGCTTGTAGCTCGGCTAATTGGTCAAAGTCTGCATCTGGCTCGGCATAAGCGGCATACACCGCCTCGAGATTAGCCTGTGCTTGCATCACCTCGCCCATGCCAGACTCAACTTCTTCACGCACGGTTTTTTCAGGGTCTAGCTGCGGCTCTTGCGGTAAATAACCGATAGAAAGGTTAGGCTGCCACTGCACTTCGCCCTCAAACTCTTTATCCACGCCCGCCATAATGCGCAGCACGGTAGATTTACCCGAACCATTCAAACCCAGCAAACCAATTTTTGCACCCGGGAAAAAAGATAAGGAAATATCCTTAATAATGGTTTTTTTAGGGGGAACAATTTTGCTCACGCGGAGCATAGACATTACATATTGAGCCATGATGATATTTACGTATTGAAAAGTGAAATCTTAACAGAAAGCCAGTGTACCTGCGCGAGTGCTATTTGCTCAAATTTACACGCGCCAATAAGCCATACGTAATGTAGGTATAATGCAGCAACAATTAAGCAGAGCTGCAACCATTATGGCTATAAAATCAACTATTTATAAAATCGAACTCCAAGTTTCAGATATGGATCGTCATTATTACCAAGCGCACAATTTAACGTTAGCTAAACACCCATCAGAAACGGATGAGCGCGTGATGGTGAGGCTAATCGGCTTTGCGCTTTATGCCAACGAAGCACTCATATTTGGCAAAGGCTTAAGCGATGATGAAGAGCCAGATTTGTGGCAAAAAGACCTCACCGGTGCTATCGAATTGTGGATGGATGTAGGCTTGCCTACGGAACGTGACATACGCAAAGCCGCAGGCCGCTCGAAGCAGGTAGTGGTGATGCTGTACGGTGGACGCATCGCCGATATGTGGTGGACAGCCAATAGCAAAGCTTTATTAAAAACCAATAACCTGACTATTATCAATCTACCTGAAACCAAAGAGTTAGCCAGCATGGCGGCGCGCGGCATGAATATCAGTTGCACAATTCAAGATGGCCAGATTATGGTGGGCCACGAGGGCGGCAGTTTTGAAATTACACCCGTCATTTTAAAAGAGCCTAGCACTTACTAAGTTGGCGTACTGGGTGGTTGAAGGTCAAATTGGGGTGAAAAGCCACTAAAGCCAAAAAAGAAGATGCCCTGCGAGGCAATAGGGACGGGCTTCGCAGGGCATCTGTTTTTGACGTTTTTTAGCTTGATTTGCAAGAATTTTTAAATTTGTAGCGTACACCAATGCGGGTTGAGTCCGCAATCCAGTGTTATTAGAAGATCCCGTCATACCAGCTAACGCTGGAATGACGGGCTGAGAAGTTAGAAGACTTAAACCTTCTGATAAACCTCGCTACCTTTTTTCACAAACTCAATGGATTTTTCCTGCATGCCTTTGGTTAGTGCTTCTTGTTCGGTAATATTCAAAGTCGCTGCGTAGTCACGTACATCTTGTGTGATTTTCATTGAACAGAAATGCGGGCCGCACATTGAGCAAAAGTGCGCTTGTTTTGCGCCATCTTGCGGCAAGGTTTCATCGTGAAATTCCTTAGCTTTTTCAGGATCTAGACCTAGGTTAAATTGGTCATCCCAGCGGAACTCAAAGCGCGCTTTTGATAAGGCATTGTCGCGAATTTGTGCGCCAGGGTGGCCTTTAGCTAAGTCGGCGGCATGGGCGGCAATTTTGTAGGTAATAATACCTACGCGCACATCCTCTTTGTCAGGCAAGCCTAAATGTTCTTTTGGCGTCACGTAACACAGCATCGCACAGCCATACCAGCCTATCATTGCTGCGCCGATGCCAGAGGTAATATGATCGTAACCCGGTGCAATATCAGTGGTTAATGGGCCTAAAGTGTAGAAAGGAGCTTCGCCGCAATGTTCAAGTTGCAGCTCCATATTTTCTTTAATCAAATGCATAGGTACGTGGCCCGGGCCTTCAATCATACATTGCACATCGTGTTTCCAAGCGATTTGTGTAAGCTCGCCTAATGTAATCAATTCGGCAAATTGCGCTTCATCATTGGCATCATAAATTGAGCCTGGGCGTAAGCCATCACCTAAACTGAACGCAACGTCATAAGCTTTCATGATCTCGCAAATGTCTTCAAAATGCTCATACAAGAATGATTCTTTATGATGTGCTAAACACCATTTCGCCATAATAGAACCACCGCGCGACACAATCCCAGTCATGCGTTTTGCCGTCATCGGAATGTAAGCCAAGCGTACGCCAGCATGAATCGTGAAGTAATCCACGCCTTGTTCTGCTTGCTCAATTAAGGTATCACGGAAAATTTCCCAAGTTAAATCTTCTGCCTTGCCATTTACTTTTTCTAAGGCTTGGTAGATAGGCACAGTACCAATTGGCACTGGTGAATTGCGGATAATCCACTCGCGCGTTTCGTGAATATTTTTACCAGTTGATAAATCCATCACGGTATCGCCGCCCCAACGCGTACCCCAAACCATTTTTTCAACTTCTTCTGAGATGGAAGAACCCAAGGCTGAGTTGCCGATGTTGGCGTTAATTTTTACCAAGAAATTACGGCCAATAATCATAGGCTCGATTTCAGGGTGGTTAATGTTGACTGGAATAATCGCCCGGCCTAACGCCACTTCGCTACGCACAAATTCTGGCGTAATCACTTTAGGAATGTTCGCACCAAAATCTTGACCTTTATGCTGCGTTTGCAATAATTCGCTGATGTTTTCGCGGCGTTGATTTTCTCGAATGGCGATGTATTCCATCTCAGGCGTAATAATACCTTTACGCGCATAATGCATTTGGCTTACGTTGGCGCCAGCTTTAGCACGGCGCGGTAAGCGCAATAAGTTGAAGCGCATTTCTGCAAGTTCTGGGTCAGTTTTACGCTGATTGCCAAACTCTGAACTTGGGCCATCTAATTGCTCGGTATCATTACGCTCTTCAATCCATTTTGCACGTAAAGCTGGCAAACCGTTACGAATATCAATTTTTACCGCAGGGTCAGTATATGGCCCGCTAGTGTCGTACACCATCACAGGCGGATTTTTTTCAGCACCAAACATTGAGGGCGTATCGCTTAAACTAATTTCGCGGAAAGGCACTTGAATGTCAGGGCGCGAACCTTGAATGTAAACCTTGCGAGAATTGGCGAAATTAACGGTAGTGGCTGGGTCAATCTCAGCGGTTTCACTAATGAATTTAGTGAGGTTTTTGTTTAAAGTCTTATCGGTGGCGTTCATGAAGCGTTCCTAGTATTTGATTAAACATAGGAAGCCAATACAGACGCTTTCCTACGACGGCATTACCCGCATCAGGTTCAAAGGGTGATTCTCACTGTATTTTAGAAAAGCACTCTAAAATACAGACCCCTAGCAATGTTTGAAATATACGCTAAATCGACAATAAAACCAAGTAGTTAAAGCCCAGAGGTTAAGGGTATGGCTTGGTTTTTTAGACTATCCATGCTAAATAGCTAGCATTACTATATTGCTGTCACTTTTAGAAAGCTTCCTAAAATACAGCTTGCTGCTAAGTGCAGTTTAATTGCAAAGATTTAAAGGGATTTTGATATTGAATTACAGTTTTTTTATGAAATTTTTTGTTAAACTGCAAAGTAACACAATGTGATTAACACAACTCACTAAACTATTTTTAGAATTGGTCAATTTATGGCATTGATGATTTATTTGCTCTACTACGTATTTGCGATTGTGGCGTTGTTTTTTCATTTTACTGGGCATTTAGAGCGATGGGGCATGGAGTGGGTTATATTTGTGTTAGCGCTAAGTGTGTTTCCAGTGGTGTTGTATTTGTAATGCATCACTAAGGTCTTTGATTCTAACGTTATTTAGATTAACGTTCTCACTAGAAGGGCTTGGCCTTTATCTCCTTTCTCTCGCCTAATCTAGGTCTAGCTGTAGCGCCTTTAATCAAGAAGCAATTTGGAAGGTTGAAATGAAACGTTTTATTCGCGGGATTGGTGTCAGTGACATCAATTTAAATATTTCAGCCCCAGCGCTACTGTGGTTTTGTGCTCTTTATATCGTGCTGGTCGACAACCAGTATTTTTGGACGGCGTTATTAAAATTAGTTGACCTCTCAACTTGGAGTGGCGTTTCCTTTGGCTTGGGCATATTCGCCATTTTAACTTGCATTTTCAGTGTTATTTTTCATACCTTCAGCGCCAAAATTATATTGAAGCCTATGCTGATGCTGATGTTAATCCTCTCCGCAAGCGTTGGTTATTTTCAGACGAAATATGGCGTTATCGTTGATAAGAGCATGATTCAGAATGTGGTTGAAACTGATTATAAGGAAGCTTCAGAGCTGATTGGTTTTTCGCTGCTGTTTCATATTGCGCTATTTGGTCTGCTGCCTGCACTAGTCATTGGGCTAGTGAAGGTTCGATACAGGCCATTTGTTAAAGAATCCTTAATTCGGTTGTTATCATTGCTTGTAGCCGCTTTTCTAGCGGCTTTTTTGATTTGGGCTAATTACAAGAATTTCGTTTTGATTGGGCGAGAGCATAGAGAGTTGCGCTTGTTCGTCAACCCAACATCGCCTTTGTATGAAGCCTACAAATTTACCAAGAGCCAATATTTTATTACGGCAAAAGGACCTGTTCAGGCGATAGGCTTGGATGCGCATCAAGGCGCACAGTATCTACAGGCAAGGGCGGCCGATGGTAAAAAAACCCTTGTGGTGTTGGTTGTCGGCGAAACCGCTAGAGCAAAAGATTTTTCATTAAATGGTTATGCGCGTGAAACTAATCCCGAGTTAAGCCGAGATAATGTCATCAGCTTCAATAATACCTATTCCTGTGGCACTTCAACCGCTGAATCCGTGCCTTGCATGTTCTCGCATTTTGATCGGGTAGATTATTCGTCCAGTGATGCGGGTCAGTATGAAAATTTATTGGATGTCTTGTCACATTCTGGGGTGAATGTACTGTGGCGAGATAACAATTCTGGCTGCAAGGGTGTTTGTGAAAGAACTAGTTTTGAGGATGTTTCGAACTTGCCAGACCCAAAGTTATGCAGCACTGCGGAATGTTTTGATGAAATATTGCTTCATCAATTACAGGAAAAGTTACAGGAAACAATACAGAAAAACCCGCAGAAAAATAATGGCGATATCTTTCTGGTTCTGCATCAGAAAGGTAGTCATGGCCCCGCTTATTTCAAGCGCTATCCAGAAGCGTTCCGCAGATTTACGCCAGAATGCACGGACGGTGCGCCGCAAAATTGCCAGAAAGAAACTTTACTCAATGCCTATGACAACTCTATTTTGTATACAGACCACTTTTTGCACCAAACGATTGGGTTTCTGAAAGGTGTGTCTGGCGAATATAATGCCGTGATGTTATATGCCTCAGATCACGGCGAGTCTCTGGGGGAAAATGGCCTCTATCTTCACGGTTTGCCTTATGCGCTTTCGCCAGATGAGCAACGGCACGTTCCGATGATTGCTTGGGTTTCGAACGGATACTCTGCAAGCTTTGGCTTAGATCAGCAGTGCTTAAAAAAACATTACAACCAACCATATTCACATGACAATATTTTCCATTCAATGCTGGGTTTGTTTGGTGTGCAAACAAACCAGTATAAGCAAGACCACGATATTTTTCGGCAATGCGTTACGACAATAAAATCCAAATGATGTTTTTGTATTTTAAAAGATGGCATTATTATTACGCGCTCACTCGGCAAGGTGGTGGCAACTTTCGCAACAAACTGGTTGCTACAGGCGGACTTACGCTGAGTCGTATGGCGCATCAGTTACCTTAATATTAATCATTATTTTTTGCATTTTGTTTTTTCCCGACAAGTGCTGAGCGAAAGAGCAGCACATTAATTCTGAACATTAGTTTGGGAGTATATTGATGGAACGCTGGGTTTTATACGCTTTTATCTCGATGTGTTTTGCGGGCTTTACCTCCGTGGTTGCTAAACAAGGTCTGGCAGGCATTTCAGCCGAATTAGGCTTAACTGTAAGGACCATTTTTGTTTGCATATTGGTGCTGATATTTGCCGCAATTGCAGTAGATCCTGTTGAGATAAAATCACTGCAAAAAGTGAATTATATCTGGCTGGCGCTGTCGGCGATTACCACCGCAGGTTCTTGGATTTTTTATTACAAAGCACTAAAAATGGGCGATGTGGCTACTGTCGCGCTAGTTGATAAAGGCAGTGTGGTTATTGCCATCATCCTAGCGTGGGTGCTCCTAAAAGAATTGATTACCTTGCGTACGGTATTTGGCGCTGCATTTATTGTGCTGGGTTTAATCATCATCGCCAAAAAATAGTAAGTGTTAAACTCCCTTCTATTTTAAGCTGTCAGCTTAATTTAAACACCAATTTCAATATAAATATCATGCAAGATAGCTTTACATGTAGTATTAACGTCGTTAAATTAACATCGTTAATAATTTATTTGGATCATGGTGTTACTAAGGAGTCATAGTAATGAATAAGCGCATCCTCGTCATACTAGGACATTCCATCAGCGAAAGTTTTTGTAGTGCGTTAGCCGAATCTTATATAAAAGGCGCTAAAGCGGCAGGCAATGAGGTTCAATTGATCTCATTGGGAAAGTTGACTTTTGACCCTATACTGCATAGCGATGGCATGCTTCATATTCATAAATTAGAGCCTGATTTATTGGCGGCGCAAGCCGCAATATCATGGGCACAACACCTTGTATTTGTTTACCCCATTTGGTGGGGTGCAATGCCAGCATTGCTTAAAGGGTTCATTGATAGAATATTTTTACCAGGCTTTGCCTACAAGTATAGAGAAGGTTCCGCTAATTGGGATCGCTTACTTTCAGGGCGTTCCGCACACTTATTGGTAACTATGGATAGTCCGCCGTGGTATTACCGCTGGATAAACCATATGCCAGGCCATCACCAAATGAAACGCACAATTTTAGAATTTAGCGGTATTAAACCTGTGAAAATTTCGAGCTTTGGGCCGATTATAAGCGCAACAAAACAAAAGCGTGAGCAATGGCTTGCTCAAGTAAATGTGTATGGTCGTTGTGCATAGTCACATTTATAATATAAGTCACCATGCCACCAAAACCAAAAACAGACATTGAACGTCAGCAATTACGCACATTGATTATTGATGCTGCCCGCGATTTATTTGTAACGCGAGGCATTGATGCTGTCTCTATGCGTGAAATTGCTAAAAAAATCAATTACTCAGCCACCACTTTGTACAATCATTTTGCTGATAAAGAGGCTATATTGCAAGCCGTGTGCGATGAAGATTTTTTAAAGCTCGCAAGTGGCATGCGCAATGTGATGCAGTTGCCTGATTTAATCGCACGCATCAAGGCGCTGAGTCATGGTTACGCTATGTTTGCCCTGCAAAATCCTAACCATTATCGTCTGATGTTTATGACGCCGCGTACGCCTTGTAATATAGAGCTTACTAGTATTCAGCAAGGCAATACTGAGCAAGATGCTTATGCACAATTAAAACTGGTGGTGAAAGATGCTTTTGATGCTGGGCTGTTCAAACCAGAAATGACTAATTATGAGTTAATTGCCCAAACTTTATGGGCGAGTACACATGGCGTATGTTCGCTAGAAATTGCATTAGGCAAGGAAACGTGGATCCATTGGATGGATGTTGAAGCGCGCATCAGTATGATGCAAAGTGCCGTTATGACTGGCCTACTCAAGCTACCAGAAAATCTCCACGCGAGTATCAATTAACTGACTGATTTTAAGGTGTATGGGGTTTTAAAATGAGTATTAAATACTTAGGCTTAATAATATTTTTCTTACTTACTGCTTGTGACAAGCCACTACCCCCGCTAGCGCCACCTCGTCCAGCTTTAGTGATGGTGGTTGGGGCAACGGCTATCAGCAACGCGATGGTGTTAGTTGGTGAGGTGCGGCCTAGATATGAATCAAGCCAGAGCTTTAGAATCGACGGTAAAGTGATTGCTCGCAATGTGGATGTAGGCGCGCTGGTTAAGAAAGGTCAAGTCATCGCTAGATTAGATGCGACTGATGCACATTTAAGTGCATCAGCTGCATCGGCTGATGTGCGGGCTGCGGTAGCAACTTATGAATTGACCGCATCTGAAGTAGAGCGCCAACGCCAATTGTTTGCTAAAAAATTCATTTCTGCTTCGGCCTTGGATATTCGTGAAGCCGAACTTAAAACCGCGAATGCACGCTTGGCGCAGATAAAAGCGCAGGCCAATGTGTCGGCCAACCAAACACAATACACCAACTTAACCGCAGACCGCGATGGCGTGGTGACCATGATACGCGCCGAGCCTGGGCAGGTTATTAAAGCAGGGGAAGCGATTGCAAAAATCGCTGATACCAAAGAGTTTGAGGTGCTGGTTGCCGTACCAGAGTCACGCATGGCCGAGGTTAAGTTGAATGCTGCTGCGGTGGTAAAAATGTGGGCATATCAGCAGAAATCTTATGTTGGCGTGGTGCGTGAAGTTGCGCCAGCTGCAGATTCGGCCACCCGTACTTTTAATGTACGCGTGAGTATTAAAAACGCCGATGAAGCCGTACGCTTAGGCATGACTGCCGGAGTGAAGTTTAATCCGCTAGCGCCCCAACCGTTGGCGCAATCATCAGACCAGAAAAGTGAATTGCCTGAGACGGAGCTGCTAATCCCTAACAGCGCACTTACTGCGCTGAATGGTAAAAAAATGGTGTGGGTAATCGATGCAAATAATAAAGCGCAACCGCGTGAAGTGGTGGCTGGCCAATTTAGAGAAGATGGCGTATTGGTTACTAGCGGCCTACAAGCGGGTGAAAGAATCGCCATTGCCGGCGTGCATACCTTGATTAAAGATCAGACCGTGAAGCCTATATTTGAAGATAAACCTATACTTGATGCCCAGCCATGAGCGAGTTAAACAGCGAATTAAAAGATATTACCAAGCCGTCTGCCGACCATGCCCAGCAAGTACCAACAGCAAACTCACGTTTCAATCTGTCTGATTGGGCGTTAAAACATCAAGCTTTAGTGCTGTATTTGATGTTGGTACTCACTATCGCTGGATTGATTGCCTACACTAAGCTTGGTCAATCGGAAGACCCGCCCTTTACCTTTAAGGTGATGCTAGTGCGCAGCTCTTGGCCAGGCGCCAGCGCGCAAGAAGTTGAGCAGCAAGTAACCGATAAACTGGAAAAGAAAATTCAGGAAGTGCCGCACCTAGATTATTCCAGTGGCTATTCGCGACCGGGTGAGTCGATGATTTTTATTGTCGCCAAAGATGATACTTTATCAAAAGATATTCCAGAAGTCTGGTATCAGGTACGCAAAAAAATCGGTGACATTCGCAACACCTTGCCGCAAGGCGTTGAAAGTCTAACTTTTAATGATGAATTTAGCGATGTGTACGGCACCATGTATGCATTAAGCGGAGATGGTTTTGATTTTGCCGCGCTAAAAAAACAAGCTGAGTTAATAAGAACAGATTTATTAAAAGTAAAAGATGTCGCCAAAGTTGAGTTTTTTGGCGAACAAAAACAGCGTATTTTTATTGAACTTAGTAATGCCAAGTTGGTGACTCTAGGCATTAATACTGGTATTTTGATTGATATTCTGCAAGCACAAAATGCCGTGATACGAAGCGGTACTTTTGATTCTGCCGCAGAGCGTATCCGTGTTGCGGTATCAGGCCGTTATACAAAGTTAGAAGATTTACGTGATTTGCGCTTACGTGCAAACAATCAGGATTTCCGTTTAGGCGATGTAGCGCGGATTTATCGTGGCTATGAAGACCCGCCACACGACCGTGTGCGTTTCCAAGGTAAAGATACGCTATTGCTAGGCATCAGCATGAATGATGGTGGCGATGTCATTGCTTTAGGCCATGCGCTGGATAAAGCTACAGCCAAGATTAAGCAGCAGTTAACGCTAGGTTTGGCGCTGGAAACAGTCACTTCGCAACCCAAAATCGTGGCGAATTCCGTCAATGATTTTGTCGATTCGTTGGTTGAGGCATTAGTGATTGTGCTGGGTGTCAGCCTAATTTCATTAGGTTTGCGTAGCGGCATTGTTGTGGCGATTACGATTCCCGTCGTATTAGCCAGCACGTTTTTAGTGATGCATCTGTTGAATATTGGCTTGCATAAAATATCGCTAGGCGCACTGATATTAGCCCTTGGCCTGCTGGTGGATGATGCGATTATCGCGGTTGAAATGATGTCATCAAAAATGGAGCAGGGCTGGGATAGGGCTAAGGCAGCTTCATTTGCCTATAAATCCACCGCCATGCCGATGCTGACTGGCACATTAGTTACGGTGGCTGGCTTTTTGCCAATTGCTACGGCGGCATCTTCTACGGGCGAATACACGCGGTCTATTTTTCAAGTGTCGGCTATTGCTTTGCTGATTTCATGGTTCGCAGCGGTGATATTTGTGCCATATTTAGGTTTTCATTTATTACCTAATTATGCGCAGGTGCCACAACCTTCCAAACTGAGTCTTTGGCTAAAAAAACGATTTTTTCTAAGTGATAATCTCCAGCCAAACCAGCTTGCAGATAATCATCATCACGACATTTATAACACCAAGTTTTACCAGCTGTTTCGAACAATCGTTACTGCTTGTGTGCGTTATCGTAAAACCGTGATTGTGATTACGTTGGCGTTATTTGTATTGGCTGTGCTTGGATTTGGGCAAGTGCAACAACAGTTTTTTCCCGATTCAACCAGATTAGAGTTAGTGATTGATTTACGCATGGCCGAAGGTTCATCTTATGCGGCGACAGACGCCCAAGTGAAAAAGCTTGAACATTGGTTGAATGAATGGAACGTTAAATATCAGCCTAAAGAAGGCTATGGTAAAAAAAATGAAGGCATAGAGAACTTTGTCGCTTATATCGGCAATGGTGGCCCGCGCTTTTACCTGCCGCTGGACATCCAAATGCCGCATCGTGGTTTTGGTCAGTTTGTGATTTTGAGTAAAACATTAGCCTCCCGTGAGGCCTTGCGCAAAGATTTGCTCACGTTGTTTGAAAATGATTTCCCAGCGCTACGAGGCTCAGTGCTAAGGCTAGAAAATGGCCCGCCCGTTGGCTTCCCAGTGCAGTTCAGGGTGTCGGGTACCAATATTCAGCAAATACGTGAAATCTCCCACCAGATTGCTGACATCATGCGTGCCAATCATAATTTGGTGAATGTACAATTGGACTGGGAGGAGCCGAGTAAAGTGGTGCATGTCAAGGTTGATCAAGCCAAGGCGCGGTTGCTGGGCGTCAGTTCGGTCGATATCGCCAATGTGCTTAATGGCGCAATGCAAGAGCTTTATATTACCGAGTTTAGAGAAGGTAATGAACGCATTGATTTAGTGGTGCGTAGCTCGGAAATTGAGCGTAGCCGATTGTCACGCTTGCCAGACTTGATGATTAACCTGCCAATAGGGACTGGCGTGCCCTTGTCGCAAATTGCGACGATTAGTTCCGACTTTGAAGAAGGCGTCATTTGGCGGCGTAATCGTGAACCATCTATTACCGTGCGCGCCAATTTACAAGGCAACATGCAAGCGCCTGTGGTTTCGCAGCAGATTGAAGATCAACTTAGGCAGATTAAGGCCAACTTGCCGATGGGCGTGAATTTAGAAACTGGCGGTGCAGTTGAGGCTTCGGCTAAAGGCGCAGCTTCGGTTGCGGCAGGTTTCCCCCTGTTTTTAATCGCCGTGCTGACCATTCTGATGATTCAGCTACAAAGTTTTTCACGGGTGTTTTTAGTGCTATTAACCGCACCTTTGGGCCTGATTGGCGTGACAGTATCTTTACTGTTATTTGATAAGCCATTTGGCTTTGTCGCCATGCTGGGCACTATTGCGCTATCTGGCATGATTATGCGGAATTCAGTGATATTGGTTGATCAGATTGATCAGGATAAAGCGTCAGGCCTAGCAGAATGGCAAGCCATCATCGAGTCCACCATTCGACGCTTCAGGCCTATTGTATTAACCGCCGCTGCCGCAATATTAGCCATGATACCGTTGACTAGAAGCGTATTCTTTGGCCCGATGGCTGTGGCTATTATGGGTGGTTTAGCCGTAGCAACCTTGCTCACGGTGCTGTTTTTGCCAGCCTTATATGCCGCTTGGTTTAGGGTTAAAATGCCGCCAAAAGCCGTAGTTTTGAATAAGTTTTAAACGTATTTAAAAAGCCTGCTTAAATTCAGCTTGCAGCATAAGGGCATGCGCTATAATAATTAAAATTGATAGGAATGAAATTTGCTATGACACAAACTACACAATCCCAAAATCGCTTTTCTAATGAAGCTAGATTCAATCTTTCTGGTGATGCTGCTGGTTTTAGTAACCGCGAGGCCAGATTCAATATGATAGAACAGCAAATTCGCACATGGGAAGTATTGGACCCAGTGGTGCTTGAGCTATTTAACCAAGTGCCGCGTGAGAACTTTGTGGCTGAATCACAACAAGGCTTAGCATTTGCCGATGTTGAATTACCCATCGGTCATGGTCAAACCATGTTGTCACCTAAGTTAGAGGGCCGGATATTGCAGGCACTTAGCGTTAAAAAAACCGATAAAGTGTTGGTAGTGGGGACAGGTAGCGGCTATTTAACTGCGTTATTAGCCACGCTAGCCAAGCATGTGCATGCGGTAGAAATTCATCAAGCATTATCCGATGTGGCTAAGGCGCGCCTAGAAAAACAAAACATTCACAATGTCACGCTGCATATTGGCGATGCGGTGAATGGCTTTGCAGAAGCTGCACCGTATGACGTGATTGTTTTTACTGGCGCTATGCCGCTACGCACTGTGGATGCAGAAAAAATGCTCAAGGTTGGTGGTCGCTTATTTACTGTTATTGGTGAAATGCCGATTATGCAGGCTACGCTAACAACGCGTGTGAGTGAAGAGGCTTTTAGGCATGATGTAATTTTTGAAACGTGCCTGCCACAGCTTTTAAACGCACCTCAAGCGGCTAAGTTTGAGTTCTAGCCCACTGTGAATATGACCAAAAACCTTATTTTTACAAGCATGTTCTCAGCAGTTTTTTATGCGGTAAATGCATTCGCTGCTGGGGCTTTAGACACTTCATCTACTTTCTCCGCTCAAGGCAAACAGCAATCTCTGGTTGATATTTATCAGCAGGCCTTATCGAACGACCCAACGCTCGCATCGGCTTTAAGCGCCAATCAAGCCGCACAAGAATTGACTGAGCAAGGCAAAGCCTTGTATCGACCCACAGTGAATTTTAGCGCAGGCACTAGTGCATCACAGACCGATATTCAATATAACGGTTCTGGATCTAATCCATTTAAAGCGGCGGGGCGGGCTAGTTTTGAGGCTTATAATTACGGTGTTGATGCACGCCAACCTATCTTCCGTAAGCAAAATTTGGTGCAGATGGATCAAGCTGCAACCCAAGTGAGCCAAGCCGATAAGCAGCTACATTTAAGTCAGCAATCTCTTATTGTACGGACGACACAGACTTATTTTGAAGTGCTGATCGCGCAAGATAAAATCGATTTGATTATTGCGCAAAAAGCTGCAATTTTGAGTCAGCTAGAGCAGGCAAAGGCCACCTTTGAGGTGGGTACCGCCACTATTACTGATGTCAACGAAGCGCAGGCGCGCTATGATTTAGTGGTAGCACAAGAAATTGCTGCGGTGAATGAGTATGAAATTGCCCGACGTTCCATTCAGGCAATTACTGGAGATATTCCGCAAAAATTGGCGACAGTAAAAGCCGATATTAAAACCAATGCCTTAACGCAAGGCATGGATAAATGGCTGGAAGTAGCAGCGCAGAATAATCTTAACATCCTGATTCAGCAGGATACACTTAAGTTTTCCGAGCAGGAAATTGAGCGATCACAAGCTGGACACCTGCCAACCTTAGATGCCGTGGCCAGCTATACCGATATTTATTCAAATGGCAGTACTTCTGGTTTTGGTAGTGATCTTAAAGCGGGCACTATTGGTTTGCAGCTACAAATCCCTTTGTATCAAGGTGGCGCGACGAATTCACGAATTAGACAAGCCGTACTCAACAAACAAAAAGCGCAAGATGATGTGGAAATCGCACGTCGCCAAACTGAGCTAGACACGCAGCGTGCTTATTTGAATTTAAACACCAGCATTGCGCAGGTTAAAGCGTATGAACAAGCCCTAATTAGTAGCCAAAGCCAAGTAGATTCAACTAAGCTAGGTTATGAAGTTGGCGTGCGCACCAGCGTTGATGTATTGAATGCGCAGCAACAATTTTTTAGTGCCAAGCGTGATTTATTGCAGTCTCGTTATAATTATTTAGTCAATATCATTCGTTTAAAAGCCGTTTCTGGCGTGATTGCAGAGACGGATTTAGCGGATATTAATCAACAATTAGTACTTAATAATGACCAGTAATTCTACAAGTCGTTATCACATGTCTCGCGCGAATTTAAGTCAGCTCGTCATTATCGATATGCAAACATGTTTGCTAACAGCCATGCAGCAAGATGCCATGCAAGCAGTGATTAAAAACTGTGGCATTTTGGCGCAAGCTGCGGCGATGCTAGAAGTGCCCGTGATTGTCAGTGAGCAGTATCCAAAAGGCCTAGGTAATACCGTGCCTGAATTGCTAGATCTTTTGCCGAATATTAAAGTGGTCGAAAAACTTACTTTTTCATGTGTGGCCGAGCCGAAATTCAGCCGCCAGTTAACGCGAGACCACTCACAAATGATTGTTGCAGGCATGGAGGCGCATATTTGCGTGTTGCAAACTGCGATAGATTTGCAAAATAGCAAACAAGTATTTGTGGCAGAAGACGCCATTATCTCGCGCAACCCTGCCAACAAAGCCAATGCGCTGGCCAGAATGCGAGATGCAGGTTGCATCATCAGCAATACTGAATCCATAGTCTTCGAATGGTTGGGCAAAGCGGACGGCGATGCATTCAAGGTTATTAGCAAGCTTATCCGCTAGTAAGCTCTCAGGAAATACGCGCCTAGCCCATGAACTGGAAAATGCTGATAGTCATTGGCCTGATTGGTTACGGTGCTTATCATCATTATCAAAATCGGCCTGTCATACACGGCGCAGGTGAAATTGCCCCTTATGAGCCCACGCAAACTATCTCTGCCGCAGCGGATGTACTGCTCAATGGTTTCACGCTCACGCCACTTGCTAATTATGTGATTGAGGCCAGAGTGCTTTCAAGGGAAGACTATTCAATGGGCATTGAAGCCGAGCTATCACCCACTGACTTGGCCGTTGGCTGGGGGCCAATGTCAGATGAAGCGGTGCTGGATAAAATTGATATTTCGCAAGGACATCGTTTCTTTTATTGGCATGTAGATGTGTTTCCAATTTCACAACATGAAATTGAAGTGCACGCCTCTAATATGCACATTGTTCCTGCTAATGATACGATTAAGGGTCAGTTAAGCAAGGTGCGTATAGGTCAGGTTGTTATTATGAAAGGCCAGTTGATTGAGGTTAAACGGGCTGATGGCTGGCATTGGCGTAGTTCCCTCAGCCGCGAGGATGCAGGCAACGGTGCTTGTGAGTTGATGTATGTCACTGAACTTAGTGCGCATTAAATCAATCTGCTTGACTCACTAAATACCGCGCAAGCAACTGTAAAACCTTTTCTGTAGCACCTGTTGACGCTTGACTAAAGCGTATAGCAGCCACACTCATCTGTTCACATATCGATTTGTTGTTAATTAAATATTCTATCTTTTCGCACAATTCGGCTGCGTAGTTGAGCTGTATTACGGCGCCTGCCTCAACGCCACTTTGAGTTGCGTCAGCAAAGTTGTAGGTATGCGGGCCAATTAAGATTGGTTTTCCCATAATCGCCGCTTCAATCAAGTTTTGCCCACCAAAAGGTAATAAGCTGCCGCCAATCAAGGCAATGTCAGTGGCTGCATAATAAGTAAACAGCTCACCCATACTATCCCCCAGAATGTATCGGGTATCTTGATTGATAGGCTGATTTAAGCTGGATCGTTTTTGATAGCGCAAACCGCGTTGCTTCAATAAAGACTCTACCTCGCTAAATCGCTGTGGATGGCGAGGCACAATGATAGTGAGTAAGTTGGGTATATTCGCACTCGCATCTAAAATAATAGCCTCTTCACCTTCTCTGGTACTTGCGGCAAGAAGCACAGTGCGATTTTCTCCCAGTAAGGCACGTAATTTCTGGCCTTGTATCACTACGTCTTCTGGTGGCATAACATCAAACTTCAAGTTACCCACAATACTCACATTATTTGCGCCCAGTTGTTGTAAGCGCGCAGCATCTGTAGCTGTTTGTGCTGCAATTGCAGATAAGCTTTGTAAGCCTCCTGCTACGAGTTTACCGATCTTGGCGTAAGCAAGGGCAGATTTTTCTGATAGCCGAGCATTGACTAGCAATAGCGGAATATCCTGCCGTTTACAGCTTGCTATTAAATTAAACCAAAGCTCTGTCTCCATTAGCACACCAAGCACGGGCTTAAATTGGTTTAAAAAGCCATTAACCGCAAATGGCACGTCGTAAGGTAAATAAACGCGCTGTATAGTGTCGCCAAATAACTGCTCACTAGCCGCGCGCCCAGTTGGCGTGGTATGTGTCAGTAATATTTGGTGCTTAGGATATTGGCGCAATAAGGCTTTAATTAACGGTGCTGCTGCGCGAGTTTCGCCTACTGAAACACAATGCAGCCAAATAACTGGATCATGGCTAGATGCATGATAAAAACCATAGCGCTCACGCCAGTGATTCAAATATTCCGGCTGTTTTCTTGCGCGCCATAGTAATTTTAGTAGCGTGAATGGCAACAGCAAATAAAGTAGTAGGGTGTATGTGGTACGCGTCATAGTGTCATTTTCGCACAAATATTTTTTATGTGAATGATTGCCTGCATTGATGTAAGCCAATGCCAGTCTAGCTTTGAAAATTTGCAAGCGTAATCGTAGGTTAAAACACCTTTATTTGTTGAATAAACCACTTGACCAACCACTACAAAATGATTAAATTACTAAAAAAACACAATATGTTGTGGTTAAGTGATTTTTTAACACAAGCATGCATTTTGCGTAACGTGCAGCATATTGAAATATATTTAATAAACACAGGCTTAGTTCACAGACTCCTGAAACGGGTTTCTCTAGGTGAGTAAAAGCCAAATAATAAGGGAATGTATCCATGCTTAAGGCTGTTGAAACTGCTAACAATTTGAACGTAGGCGCTGAAAATATGACTGTAGAAAAAGAAATTCCTATGCAACCTGTGTCACTAGATATTTGGGATAAAAAATATCGCCTTAAATCCAAACAAGGTGACAATATCGATTCTAATATGGATGACTCTTACTCACGCGTAGCGCGTGCTTTGGCCGATGTTGAGGTGGAAGATAAACGTGCAGAGTGGCATGAAAAATTTCTGTGGGCTTTGCGACATGGTGCAATTCCAGCTGGCCGCATTACATCGAATGCCGGTGCCTTAGAGCATAAGCCAGCCACTTCAACCATTAATTGCACAGTGTCTGGTGTGATTGAAGATAGCATGGACAATATTCTAGGCAAGGTTCACGAAGCAGGCTTAACCCTTAAAGCAGGCTGTGGCATTGGCTACGAATTTTCTACGTTGCGCCCAAAAGGTGCATTTGTAGCAGGGGCTGGCGCCTACACGAGCGGCCCACTTTCGTTTATGGATATTTACGACAAAATGTGTTTTACCGTATCTAGCGCGGGTGGTCGTCGTGGTGCGCAAATGGCGACTTTTGATATTTCACATCCTGATGTGACTGATTTCATTAAAGCCAAACGTGAGAATGGTCGTTTACGCCAGTTTAATTTGTCGTGCCTAATTACTAAAGAATTCATGGAAGCGGTGAAAGCAGACTCAGAGTGGAAATTAGCTTTTCCAGTGACTGAAAAAGAAGCGATTATCGATGGTCTTAATGTCAACGATGTTACCCAAGTGGTATGGCGTGAATGGCCGGTAAAAGGCAAATATCTTACCAAGTCAGAGGGTGTGGATGCTGGTAAAGTGGCTTGCCGTGTTTACAAAACAATCAAAGCGCGTCGTTTGTGGGATGTGATTATGTCTAGCACTTACGACTTTGCTGAGCCGGGATTTATCTTGATTGACCGCGTGAATGAAATGAACAATAACTGGTTTTGCGAGAATATTCGCACCACCAACCCATGTGGCGAACAGCCATTACCGCCTTATGGCGCGTGTTTGTTAGGCTCAGTTAATTTAACCCGCTTTGTTAAAAAGCCGTTCACGGATGAAGCTTGCTTCGATTGGAAAGAGTATCACGATGTGATTGCCATTTTCACCCGTATGCTCGATAACGTGGTTGAAATTAACGGCTTGCCGCTGCAACAGCAACGCGATGAAATTGCACGTAAACGTCGTCATGGTATGGGGTATTTGGGTTTAGGTTCAGCACTCACCATGATGAAAATGAAATATGGCGAGGAGGATTCACTTAAATTTACTGATGATGTCACGCGCATTATGGCCGAAGTGGGTTGGGAAGTTGGCGTGCAACTTGCGACTGAAAAAGGCCCAGCGCCGCTTATGGACGAGAAGTTTGAAGTGACAGCGGATATGTTGGCAAAACGCCCTGAAATGGCCGCTGACGGCATTAAAGTCGGCAGCAAAATTGCGGGTAAAGTGTTGTTGGGTAAATACAGTCGTTACATGCAACAGTTCCCTGAAGGTTTGCGTAACCAGATTGCCAGCAAGGGTGCGCGCTTCACGCACCACAGCTCAATTGCGCCTACAGGCACCATCTCACTATCGCTAGCTAACAACGCCAGCAATGGTATCGAGCCATCTTTTGCACATCACTATGCACGTAACGTGATTCGTGAAGGTAAAAAATCGAAAGAAAAGGTCGATGTATTCTCTTACGAATTGCTGGCATATCGCGAGTTGATTAATCCGAACGCCATGCCGTTTAGCGATAAGGACGATGAAAAGTTACCAGATTACTTTTTAGACTCATCTACGATACAAGCAAAAGCGCATGTGGACGTTCAAGCCGCTGCCCAAAAATGGATTGATAGCTCAATTTCAAAAACCATTAACGTGCCGACGGATTACGATTTTGAGGACTTCAAAAACATTTATCTTTACGCTTATGACAAAGGCTTAAAAGGCTGCACAACATTTAGATTTAATCCTGAAGCATTTCAAGGCGTATTGGTGACTGAGAAAGACTTAGAAAATACCACCTACAAATTCACCTTGGATGACGGCACTGAGTTAGAAGTGAAAGGCAACGACGATATTGAATATGATGGCGAAATTCATTCTGCGGCCAATCTTTATGATGCGCTAAAAGAGGGATATTACGGGAAATTCTAGGTAGATATATTCTATATAACCATATGAATTTAAAGGAGATATTTAGGTTAAGTGTTCAGCATCATTGTGTGGAAAGTCGCTTTAAACTATTCCTGTAAGTTAATCGTGCATTAACTTATTGATTAGTAAGCAATTAAGATTAAATTGTGTTCAACATTGTTCAGCAAGGGCCGGAAGAGATATCTGGCCTTTGTTGTTTAAGGATTTGCTAACTTAGCTTCAAAAGGGAGCGTTAGTTTGAAACAGTCTTTTTCTTGCATCGTCCAGTTCATGCTAGCCTAGAGAATGTCACCATTTCGTCCTGAGTAGATTAACCCCCCCGCTTACGTTTTTTCCGTAAACCCTAATTTTTGGTAAGATTTACGTGATAATAATCACGCTATTCACAAATATTAATATTTTTAGAATCAAGTAGGTTAACGATGTCAGAAAAATATGGATTATTAAGCGGCGCGCTAGGTAAAGTTGAGTCATTAGTGATGGGAATTGCCGGTACAGCACCAGCCTTTAGTGTTGCCGTTACAACCGCAACAATTGTAGCCACAGTAGGTGTTCTTTCCGTTGGAAGCGTTCTTTATTGTGGATTAATTATGTTCGGCATCATGCTTGCCTTTAGCCATCTCAGCAATATGCGGCCGCATGCGGGGGCAACGTATGCGTGGGTAGGTAAAGTGTTTGGTCCTAGTTGGGGATTTTTTGCCGGATGGGGTCTTTTAGTTTCCTCTGTTGTATTTATGGTTTCTGCAACCATCCCAGCTGCAACATCTACCTTAATTTTGATATCACCTAGTTTAAGTGATAACGTTAACTGGGTAACTTTTACATCAGCAGTATGGCTCACAGTGATCACCATCATTGTGGCTAAAGGAATCAAGCACGCTAGTTATATCCAATTAATCTTAACTGGCGTTGAATCAATTATTCTTTTAGCAATCATTGTTGGCGCATTCTTAAAGTATGGAAGCAATCCCGCCCACCAGCCAGAATTAGCATGGATATCTTTACTTTCATTTACCCCAAGCACGTTTGCATCAGGCGCACTCACTGCCATTTTTTTTTACTGGGGTTGGGATGTCACTATGAACCTTGGGGAAGAAACTAAACCAAAAGCTGCAAATAGTGGGGCATTTTGGGCGATGGTGAATTTGATTATTTTCTTCGTTATCATGATGGTGGTTGTTTTAATCGTCATGACTGACAGTGAAATTGCTAATGCAAATACAAACGTTCTCTATGCAATTGCAAATAAGCTTTTTCCAAGACCATGGAATTACATTGCGGTCGTTTCGACTATCCTAAGTACAGTAGGTACAATTGAAACGCAAATCATTCAATTTAGCCGATGCCTTTTTGCGATGTCACGCGACAAAGCAATGCATCCAATGTACTCAAATGTTCATCCAGAGTGGCAAACCCCTTGGGTAGCAACTGGGGTGATATGGTTTTTAGGAATTTTATTGTTGTTTAGCTCGTCGTATATGCCATCAATTCAAGCTATTTTAGCGAGCTCAATTCAGGCCATTGGTTTGCAAATATGTTTCTACATGAGCTTGGCTGGATTTGCTTGTGCTTGGCATTACCGTAATAAACTTTCAGCAGATATTCTAGAAGCTTGTTCTTATGTGATTTGGCCTCTAATTAGTGCGGGCTTTATGGTGTTTGTAGCGCTTTATAGCTTACCAACATTTGATTTAACGACCACCTTCATTGGCGTCGGCGGATTATTAATTGGGCTGATACCATTTATGATGGGGCGTTATCGGATAGGCAGTAGCTAAGCCAGTAAAATAAGCACTCACTGATGATATTGTCTGCTGTGCTCTCTTACCGCTGCCAACATTGCTGCAGCGTTCTCTGGCGGCGTCCATTGCGTTATGCCATGCCCGAGGTTGAATACATGGCCATTGCCGGCACCGTAGCTTTTAAGTACCTTCGCCACTTCTTTTTCAATTGCTTCTGGTGTGGAAAGCAAAATAGCCGGATCTAAATTACCTTGTAAAGCCACTTTATCGCCTACACGTTGACGTGCGCTACCGATGTCTACCGTCCAATCTAAACCTAAAGCATCGGCACCAATCTCAGCTTGCACTTCTAACCACAAAGCACCACCTTTAGTGAATACAACGCTAGGCACTTTGCGGCCTTCATTACTTTTGGTTAAACCTGCTACAATTTTTTGCATGTAATTGAGTGAAAATTCAATATAAGCATCATGTGCAAGCGCGCCGCCCCATGAGTCAAATATCATCACCGCTTGAGCGCCAGCGGCGATTTGCGCATTCAGATATTGAATCACTGTTTGTGCGGTAGTTTCTAAAATATGATGCAATAAATCGGGGCGTGCGTAAGCCATTTTTTTAATGGTTAAAAAGTCTGTGCCGCCTTTACCTTCCACCATATAAGTCGCTAGTGTCCACGGGCTACCTGAGAAGCCAATCAGCGGCACACGGCCATTAATGGTTTTACGAATCTCAGCAACGGCATCAAACACATATTGCAAACTAGCCATATCGGGTGCGACTAACTTTTGAATATCAGCTTCTTCACGTAAAGTGCGCTCAAATTTTGGGCCTTCGCCTTCTTCAAAATATAGTCCTAAACCCATAGCATCTGGCACGGTGAGAATATCCGAGAATAAAATTGCTGCATCTAACAGTGGGTAACGGTCTAGCGGTTGCATGGTCACTTCAGTGGCAAAGCTAGGGCTTTTACATAATTGTAAAAAGCTACCTGCCGTTTTACGGCTTTCACGGTATTCTGGCAAATAACGACCCGCTTGGCGCATCATCCATACTGGCGTGTAGTCTGTTGCTTCACGGTTTAAAGCCCGTAAAAATGTGTCGTTGTGTATTGGGTTCATGTTGATTACCTAATAAAAAAGGACACAAAGAGTTTCACTTTGCATCCTTTGTTTTCTAATGATTTCTTATGCTAAATGATTAAAATTTAACGCGTTTGATATTTAACGTGGAAGTATTGAGCTACCCATCAAAAACTCGTCCACTGCCCGCGCCGCTTGACGCCCTTCACGAATCGCCCAAACCACTAGCGATTGCCCACGGCGCACATCGCCCGCTGCAAACACTTTGGCTTTACTGGTTTGGTAGCTTTCAGTGCCTTCTGTAGTTGCTTTTGCATTGCCACGATTGTCTTTTTCTACGCCAAAGGCTTCTAGCAATTTTTGCACAGGTGAAACAAAGCCCATTGCCAACAACACCAAATCGGCTTTAATGGTGAATTCAGTGCCCGCCACTTCTACCATTTTGCCGTCTTTCCATTCTACTTTAGTGCCTTTTAAGGCCACTACTTTACCATTTTCACCAATCAGTTCTTTGGTAGTAATAGACCAATCACGGTTTGCGCCTTCTTCATGCGAGCTTGAAGTGCGCATTTTGATAGGCCAATTTGGCCAAACTAGCTCTTTATTCTCGTGCTCTGGCGGTTGTGGCATTAATTCAAACTGGGTAATTGATAAGGCACCATGACGATTAGAAGTGCCCACGCAGTCAGAACCAGTATCGCCGCCGCCAATGACTACTACGTTTTTATTGTTCGCCATCACTTGGTTTGCAATCGAATCGCCAGCCACCACTTTATTTTGCGGGGCTAAAAAGTCCATTGCGTACATTACGCCATCTAGCTCACGGCCTTGTACTGGTAAATCACGCGGATGTTCTGCGCCGCCAGCCAATACCACGGCATCAAATTCAGCCAACAAATCATCCGCATTCACGTTTTCGCCTACGTGTTGATTCACGCGGAACTCAACGCCTTCAGCTTCCATCTGCGCCATACGTCTATCAATATGGGTTTTTTCCATTTTGAAATCTGGAATACCGTAGCGCAACAAACCACCAATGCGACTATTTTTTTCTAGCACTACAACGCTGTGGCCAACCCGCGCCAATTGTTGCGCTGCGGCTAAACCGGCTGGGCCTGAACCAACAATAGCGATTTTCTTACCCGTTTTATGCGCAGAAATTTGTGGAACAACCCAGTCATTTTCCCAAGCTTTGTCGATAATCGCATGTTCAATAGACTTAATACCCACGGCATCATCGTTAATATTTAACGTGCAAGCCGCTTCGCAAGGCGCTGGGCAAATTCGGCCAGTAAACTCAGGAAAGTTATTGGTTGAATGCAACACATCAATGGCTGATTTCCAGTCTTGGCTATAAACCAAATCGTTAAAATCAGGAATAATGTTATTTACTGGACAGCCCGTCGTACAAAACGGAATGCCGCAATCCATACAGCGCGCACCTTGCTGTTTGGCTTGGTCATCGGTTAAATGCAATACAAATTCTTTGTAGTTTTTAACGCGATCAGTCACTGGCAAGTTTGCTTCAGCCAATCTTTTGTATTCCATAAAACCTGTAATTTTGCCCATACTGTAAAACCTTTTCTGTCGTTCTATTTAACGATTTTTTTAAGCAGCTTGTTTTGCAGAAGCTGCAGCTAATTCTTTCAATGCGCGTTTATATTCAATTGGCATCACTTTTACAAACTTAGCTCTTGCTGTAGCCCAGTCTGCTAACAATGCGCTAGCACGCACGCTGCCAGTATGTTTCGCATGGTTTTCAATCAGCGTTTTGAGTGTAATTTCATCCGCTTGGTTCAAGTGTTGCGTTTTGCCTAAATCTGCTTCAGCCGCTTCCACTTTTTCTAGCGTCACCATATTCATATTGCAACGTTTAGCAAACATACCATCTTCATCGTAAACATAAGCTACGCCACCGCTCATGCCTGCCGCAAAGTTTTGGCCAGTGGCACCTAACACGACTACAGTACCGCCTGTCATGTATTCACAACCGTGATTACCCACGCCTTCAACCACCGCAGAAGCGCCTGAGTTACGCACACAGAAACGCTCGCCAGCCACGCCTCTAAAGTAACTTTCGCCAGTCGTTGCACCGTACATCACGGTATTGCCAACAATAATGTTTTCGTGCGCAAGGCCACGGAATGCTACTGGCGGTTTAATCACAATACGACCACCACATAAGCCTTTACCTACGTAATCGTTGCCTTCGCCTGTCAAGGTAAAGCTAATACCTTTGGCTAAAAACGCCGCAAAACTTTGGCCCGAAGTACCAGTAAAGTTGATGTTTATCGTGTCATCTGGCAAGCCTACGCTACCGTAGCGCGTAGCGACTTGGTTAGATAGCATCGTGCCAACAGTTCGATTGGTGTTTGAGATTGGCATATCCAACACTACTTTTGAGCCAGTTTCCAAAGCGTTATTGGCTAAGGCCATTAACTGATTATCCAGCGCATTCACCAAGCCGTGATCTTGCACATCGTTATTTTTGCGTGAAACACTGGCTGGCATTTCTGGTAAATGGAACACTTTTTTGAAGTCTAAACCGCAGATTTTCCAGTGGTCTATGCCCGCTTGCATATCCAGTAAATCTGCACGACCGATTAAATCGTCAAATTTTGCAATACCCATGCTAGCCATCAACTCGCGCACTTCTTCAGCCACAAAGAAGAAGTAATTCACTACATGCTCGGGTTGGCCGGTAAAGCGTTTGCGTAGTTCTGGGTCTTGTGTTGCCACGCCAACTGGGCAAGTATTAAGATGGCATTTGCGCATCATAATACAGCCTTCAACGATCAACGGGGCGGTAGCAAAACCAAATTCGTCTGCACCTAATAAAGCACCGATTAATACATCGCGACCAGTTTTAATTTGACCATCGACTTGCAACACCACGCGACCACGTAATTGGTTAAGCACTAAGGTTTGCTGTGTTTCAGCAAGGCCTAATTCCCACGGACCGCCCGCATGTTTAATCGATGATATTGGTGAAGCGCCTGTGCCGCCATCATGGCCAGCAATCACAATGTGGTCAGATTTGGCTTTCGCTACACCTGCCGCCACCGTACCAACGCCAGTTTCAGCGACTAATTTAACTGAAATAGACGCTTTAGGATTGGCGTTTTTAAGATCGTGTATTAGCTGGGCTAAATCTTCAATTGAATAAATATCATGATGCGGCGGTGGTGAAATTAAACCCACGCCAGGCACTGAAAAACGTAATTTGGCAATATATTCAGAAACCTTATGGCCTGGCAATTGGCCGCCTTCGCCTGGTTTTGCCCCTTGCGCCATTTTGATTTGAATTTGATCGGCAGAAGCCAAGTATTCAGCCGTTACACCAAAACGGCCAGAAGCCACTTGCTTGATTTTTGAGCGCATTGAATCGCCAGCTTTAAGCTGAATATCTTTTTCAATGACGTTCTCGCCGATGACTTTCGCCATCGTGGTGTCAGTAGCGACTGCGATAAAGCGTTTGGCATCTTCGCCGCCTTCACCAGTGTTCGATTTACCACCGATACGGTTCATGGCAATGGCCAAAGTTGCATGCGCTTCAGTTGAAATTGAACCTAGCGACATCGCGCCCGTTGCAAAACGTTTAACGATTTCTTTAGCCGCTTCAACAGATTCCAGCGGAATAGCGGTGTGTGCTGATTTAATCTTAAACAAACCGCGTAGCGTCATGTGGCGGCGTGATTGGTCGTTAATTAACTTGGCATATTCTTTATAAGTAGCGGCTGAGTTAGTGCGAGTAGCATGCTGCAATTTTGCAATAGAATCTGGCGTCCACATGTGCTCTTCACCGCGCACACGGAAAGCATATTCGCCGCCTGCATCCAAGCTATTCGCCAATATTGGGTCTTCACCAAAAGCGCTGCTGTGCAAACGTGTCGCTTCTTCGGCGACTTGGTCTAAACCGATGCCTTCAATATTCGTCACTGTGCCAGTGAAGTATTGATCAACAAATGCTGAATTTAGGCCAATCGCTTCAAAAATCTGTGCCCCGCAATAAGATTGATAGGTAGAAATACCCATCTTAGACATGACTTTATATAAGCCTTTGCCGATCGCTTTAACAAAGTTTTTAGCCGCGACGTAATTATCTTTAGCGCCCATATGGTTAATCGTTTCAAAAGCTAACCAAGGGCAAACAGCTTCAGCGCCATAACTAGCAAGCAACGCAAAATGATGCACTTCACGCGCCGAGCCAGTATCTATCACTAGGCCAGTGCTGGTGCGTAAACCAGCTTTCACTAAATGTTCATGTGTGGCAGAGCAAGCGAGTAAGGCTGGAATCGCTAAACGCGTTTCGCTGATGCTTCTGTCTGAAAGAATCAGGATATTAAAGCCATCTTGAACCGCTTTTTCGGCCGCATGGGTAATGCTAGCAACCGCTGCTGCCATACCCGCCTTACCCTGCGCTACAGGATAAGTAATGTCTAACACTAGCGATTTATATTGATTTTGTGTAAGTATAGCAATGGCTTTTAATTGCTCTAATTCGTCCAGCATTAATACTGGCTGGCTAGCTTCTAAACGCATCGCTGGTTTAGTTTCGTCGACGCCCAATAAATTTGGTTTTGGGCCGATAAAGGTGACCAAAGACATGACCAATTCTTCACGAATCGGGTCGATAGGCGGGTTAGTCACTTGTGCAAATAACTGTTTAAAATAGCTATATAGCAATTTTGGCTTAACCGACAACACGGGCAAGGCCGCGTCATTACCCATAGAACCAGAACCTTCTTCCCCGTTTTGCACCATAGGCAACATCACGAATTTAATGTCTTCTTGTGTGTAACCAAAGGCTTGTTGCGTATCTAATAAACCGGCAGCCATTTCTAGCTCGCCATCTACTTTTGGCATGTCAGTTAAAAAGTAGCGCGTTTTTTCTATCCATTGCTGATATGGTTTTGCGGTTGCTACTTGTTTTTTTACTTCGGCATCGCTAATAATGCGACCTTGTTCCATGTCGATTAACAACATTTTGCCTGGCTCTAAACGCCATTTTTTAACGATCTTTTCTTGTGGAAATGTCAGTACGCCCATTTCAGAAGCCATCATTACAATGTCATCATCGGTGACTAAATAACGCGCTGGACGTAAGCCGTTACGGTCTAAGGTTGCACCTATCATGCGGCCATCGGTAAACGCAACGGCGGCTGGGCCATCCCAAGGTTCCATTAACGCTGCGTGATATTCGTAAAACGCACGGCGCTCTTCGTCCATTAACGGGTTGCCATAGCCATCTTTTGCGCCCCAAGCTTCAGGAATCAACATCATCATGGCATGTGGCAATGAATAACCACCAGCCACCAGCAATTCTAAACAGTTATCAAAACAGGCTGAATCGGATTGGCCATCGACAATCAACGGCCAAAGTTTTTCTAAATCTTCGCCTATCACGCTAGACTTCATGGTCTCGTGACGTGCGGCCATCCAGTTAACGTTACCTTGTACGGTATTGATTTCGCCGTTATGCGCAATCATGCGGAACGGATGGGCTAAATCCCAAGCGGGAAAGGTGTTGGTTGAAAAGCGTTGATGCACTAGCGCCAACGCTGAAACGACACTTACATCGTTCAAATCTTTGTAATAAACACCCACTTCATTGGCTAACAACATGCCTTTGTAGACAATGGTGCGTGAAGATAATGATGGAATGTAAAAAGTAGCAGGATCTTTTAAATCCAGTGCGCGAATCGCATGCTCAACACGCTTACGAATGACGAATAATTTGCGCTCAAAAGTATTTTGGTCGCTAGAAGTGCTGGCAATAAAAACCTGACGCATGGTCGGCTCAACATCGCGTGCCGCTTGAGCTAAATCGCGGTTATCAACCGGTACATCGCGCCAACCTAGTAAAGTCTGGTTTTCTTCAGCGATGATCTTATTGATTAACGCAACACACGCCTCAACGTGATTTGCCGCTTGTGGTAAAAACACATTGCCGACAGCATAATTGCCAGCTTCAGGAAGAGTAATACTGAGTTTTGCCGCTTCTTGACGCATAAACGCATCTGGCATTTGCATGAGTAAACCCGCGCCATCACCTAATTTAGGGTCGTAGCCAGTGGCACCGCGATGGGTAAGATTGGTCAGTAACTCCAAACCTTTTTGCACAATATCGTGGCTTTTTGTGCCTTTAATATGCGCTACAAAGCCAACACCACAAGCGTCACGCTCGTTTGATGGTCTGTATAAACCTTGTTTGATTGGTTTGGCTGTGTTTACAAAGCCTGGATTAACGATGCTTGAATCTACGATGCCTGAAGCTGAGTCATTCTGCACGATTGGGTTACTTAACACTGATACCATATTATCTAATCACAAAACATTTAGCGGAACCTTCAAGTCTACCGCTAAATGCCTATGTGTTCAATAAGATAGAGCTTAAAGATGCAGATTATTTCATCAAAATGATTCAGATCGGCATTAAATATAATGGCATTATCTAACTTTAGGCGCTAAATTAAGCGCCTAAATTAACGCCCGCTTATTTCAATAAGTTAAGATGCCGCCACCAATTGAAACGCTTTTTTAGCCGCAGCGATTGTAAATGCAAGGTCTTCATCGCTATGTGCAGCTGAAACAAAGCCAGCCTCAAACGCAGACGGACCAAGATAAATGCCGCTATCGAGCATGCTATGGAAGAATTTATTAAAATGCTCTTTGTTAGATTGCATCACTTCATGAAAGCTAGTTGGGCATTTTTCGCAGAAATATAGGCCGAACATACCGCCCACACTTTGTGCATTAAATACTACGCCAGCCTCTTTTGCAGCGGCAATCAGGCCATCGACCAATTTTTTGGTTTGAGTGCTTAGTTTAGCGTGAAAATCTGGCGCTTGAATAAGCTCCAAGGTTTTTAAGCCAGCGGTCACCGCAACCGGGTTGCCTGATAAAGTACCCGCTTGGTAAACTTTACCCAGCGGCGCTAAGCAACTCATCATGTCTTTACGGCCACCAAACGCGCCCACAGGCAGGCCGCCACCGATGACTTTTCCTAACGTTGTCATATCCGGTTTGATATTGTATAAAGCTTGCGCGCCACCTAAATGCACACGGAAACCAGTCATCACTTCATCAAAAATCAACACTGCGCCGTGTTTGGTGCAAAGCTCGCGCAATGTGTGTAAAAAGTCCATGTGCGGCACCACTAAGTTCATATTGCCCACCACAGGCTCAATAATCACACAGGCAATTTCGTCGCCCACTTTGCTAAATAAATCTTTAAGTGCTTGGGTGTTGTTGTATTCCAAAGTTAGCGTGTGAGCAGCCACTTCTGCCGGAACGCCCGCAGAATCAGGCTCGCCAAAAGTCAGCAAACCTGAACCCGCCTTCACTAGCAGCGCATCAGAATGGCCGTGATAACAGCCCTCGAACTTCACCAACTTATTGCGACCAGTAAAACCGCGCGCCACACGAATGGCGCTCATGGTCGCTTCTGTACCACTACTCACCAAACGCACTTGCTCCATGCTGGGGACTAATTTATTGATTAGCTCGGCCATTTCAAGCTCTAAGCCAGTAGGCGCGCCAAACGACAAGCTATTCTCCGATACTTCTTGCACCGCTTTAATCACCACTGGATGCGCGTGACCAACAATCATCGGCCCCCATGAATTGATGTAGTCGATATATTCTTTGCCATCTACATCCCACAACTTAGAACCCAAACCTTTTTTGAAGAAAATAGGCGTACCGCCCACGCTACGAAACGCGCGCACTGGCGAATTTACACCACCCGGAATAAGTTGTTGTGATTTTTCAAAAAGGGTTTCATTGTTTGAGGTCATGGTGATTGTGGTGTCTTAAAATAGCGTGAGAGAAAGCCATATTCTACCAGACTGTTTTCAGTCCATTACAAATTAAGCCTGCCTTGCGATACGCTGTTGGGTTTGCGTTTACCGCATAGGCAATAATTTTACCCTGTAATCCTCGGCCGATAATACCGTGTCGTACAAGCCAATAGGCTGGTCTTTTTGTTTGGATATGCCTGCGTATTCCAAACTGGCATCTTCATAACGCTTAAATTTGTAAACGGCATCATTCATTAATGCGCTGTTAAATACGCCAAGGCTGACTAACAATTCAAAATCTTTTTGTGATAAGCCTGTGACTTTTTTGAATAATGCTGGCTCTAGTTGTGTAATCACATCTTTTAAGCTGCGCTCGCGATAATCCGTCAAATACATAAATACCGGCACGCGCGTAGCAAACTTGATGAGTTTTTCCTGTATTTGTTTGCGTATGGATTTGTACTCTTTTTCTTCCTCTGTAAGCGTTTTCTTTTCTTCCTTAGTTAGTTCTCATCCATAAACACCATAAATTATCACTGGCGATCAATTAGCATGCTCTTATGATGCGAGTTTGCTTGCCCATTCTGGTTAAAATCAGCTCAACTTGGCTGCATTTAAGCAAGCAAGCGGCTTCTCAAT
>CAINBI010000033.1 GCA_903846555.1 uncultured Pseudomonadota bacterium | reverse complement strand
CAACCCCAAGCCTAAAAATGTGAAGCAGGGGTTCGCCGCACCACCCAATCTTCGTAATAAAGCGCCTGCATCTCTGGATATTTTGGCGCCATCTCTCCCTTGGCGAGGATAAGCACAGCATTTAGCTGAATACCCCACTTTTCTTTTCTCAACTCTTGTTTTTTAAATTTACCACTCTGTTGCATCATAAACACCTCGAAAACACGATTAATAAAAGATTAAATAAAAGACTAAAAGACTAGGAGCAAAAAAAACATCTTTATAATCAATAAAATCAATAGGTTGTAAAATTGACCCGCGACCTATTCCTACCTATTTTTACAATTCATTTACATACCGCGACCTATTCCTACCTATTTTTGCTTTAGCCGCGACCTATTCCTACCTATCAAAATCTGACTTATCCACAATTTAGATTAATTTTTAAGCAGTTTTTTTAATGCCGCGACCTATTCCTCCCTAACTGCTGCTTAAAAAATCATCATTTTTTGCCTAAAATTTCATGGTGCGACCTATTCCTCCCTAATGCCGCGACCTATTCCTCCCTATTTTGACCGTTTGCCGCGACCTATTCCTCCCTATTTTTTGTTATCTATAAGACCTGTGGATAACTCGTTTTCTGTGTAACTCTTTCTCTTATTTGCTACTTTTACCTCACTAATAAAATTAGCTGTAGGCGATAAAATAAATACAACATCAGAGATTTTTCCGTGATCACTAAACATATTTTTTACACCGAAAGAGTAAATGACACCTGCTGATTTAATTTCGTCAAAAGTGCAATGTATCGCTTCAATAGCGTCGCGTTCTCGACCATAGTTATTCAGCATCTGACTATCTCGTTTAATCGTGCTATACCGTATCTCGAACGGTTTTAACTTGCTGGCAAAGACGTATTTGTCAATCAGCAGCCGGTGTAACCATCGCGCCAATTGAGTTTTATAGTCCATGAGAATTTTCAGGTCATATTGGCGATAATTATCCAGCTTAATAGCCTCTGCAACCATAGGGTGAAACCTTGCCGACCAATTGGCCGGGGCTTCGGTTTCATCCTGCATATAGTCCAAACCAACTAAATCATTTAGATAGCTACTGACGATATAGACCTTGCCTCGGCCATTCACTGCTTTTTTGGAAACAATAATTTTGCTGCGAGACATAACTTCAAGGCTTTGAATAACCTCAATTTTGGATCGAGTATGACCAAATCTTTTAAGCATTTCGCAAAGCTCATAAATTGTGAAGCGTACAATAAGACTGGTATCTTCGGAGCCGTATTTCTCGATAAATATCTTGCGTAATGCCTCCTCTACCAGCTCTTCGTTTGCACTAGGGTAATAATCTATTACATCCATTCTCTGTGTTGTTTTATTGGGTTTCTGGCGGTTTTTGGTAGAGGCAGGTTGTATCTCAATTGAGTATGTTTCATTGCGATATTGGAAGTCCATGTAATATGGCCTTAATACGCTTCGTTCATCACGCAACTTGTTCATCATTAATTTTGATATTGAATAACGAGGCATTACATCCCAAAGCCCTATCAGATTGGAATAGTTTTGCTGGTCTGCGGCATTACTAACATAAAATTGCTTGAATAAATCTAGCTGCTGTTGCTGCAATATCGGTTTATCCTGTTTTTTTATCTTATTAGGAGAAGTCGTCTGAATAGGCATTTTGTTTATTGCTTCCTTTTCTTATAAGCAATCGGCGCATAACTCTTAGCACCCCAGAAGTGCGTATTACGATGTCTAATACTCATACGCAACCTTAATAGATGCTGTGTCAGGCGTTGATCATCCGTTTTTGAGATGAGCTTCATGGCAAAAAATATAGGCAGGATCATGGCAAATGCAATAATGCCTGCAGGGGTATATAGCCATAAGCCCCAGAAGCCTCCAATAACTAACGGAAAACTGGCCACCATCAACGGCATGAGAGGCACACCCCACATCATGGTGGGGCGTGTACAGCCCTTAAATATCAGATCGCTCATATGCACCTATTCACAGCCTGATTAGACCATTACCAAAGCAGCAATAATGGCAGCAGAGCCGATTAGAATGCCGCCTATCACGATGTTAGCAACATCCTGAAGGCGTGCTTGCTGAAATAAAAATTTGTAACCTGCAATCATCAAGGCAATCGTGCAAACGATCACACCGATACCTTTGAGCCACATAGCCACGGTAGCAAGCATCGTGGCACCTGGGGTTAAGCCACCGGCATAGGCATTAGCCATAAATAGAAAGCTACTTACAGTAAAGCTAATCGTAATTACGTTATTAAGTAGCGTGCGCTGATCTTGTTTAGATTTGATACTTGTCATGGTTTATTTCCTTTGTCTTTAATTAGAAGAGGTTGCGTGAGGGATTGCATCTCCCCCACGCTTCCGTCCAACTACATTAACTTCATGTAGAATTACAACTAGCGACATAACTTGGCTATCCTATGGCTCACGTTCGTTATGCCGTTAGGTAGCACAAAAGGCTTTGTCTCCCTTTGTGCTACCGACTCCCACTTACTGCTTGCCACGTATTACTAAAATAAAGGTTGTGGCCACACCTTTAAGCCATATTGATAATGTCTTTTTTCAATTGATGCTCATCCAGATAAGGCACTGGATATTGGTAGACACTATTAGCCCCTGCAGTACGTTTTTCCAGCCATGCACGGTAAGGCCTGTCTAGAAATAGCTCAAAGGTTTTAACCGCTTTTGTATCGCTGTCCAGCGACGAAAAGTCTTTGACACCTAGTAGGTTTTTAACCTTATTTTCAAAATCAGTTTGATCAACCAGGAATACCCAGAATGCGCCCTGGCACCATTGATAAAATAACGGTTCATTCATCAAGTTATGGACAATCTGACTTGGCATCGTTGAAGCACTTAGTTGAGCGCCGGCATCTGCCATTGATTGTGTGTTTTTAATTTGTGCCATTATTTGAGTAACTCCTGGTTAAATTGAGGTTTACCGTGATCGTCGCTATAGCTTTGATCGCATTTTGGATAGCCAGAACAACCCCATAATTTATAGGGCTTACCAGCTTTACTGGTGCCTTGACGAAATATCAAAGGTTTCTTGCACCTACCGCATAAATGTTTACTTGGCTCTGCTGCAGGAGGTTTTTCTTCGGGTTTGCCATCTTTATCGATCATAATTTTTTCGCAGCCTGGATAAGCTGTACAACTCCAGAAAAAACCATACTTGCCTTTACGTCTAACTAGACCGGCTCCACATTTAGGGCAGTGATGTTCATAGCTTTGTGCAGCATTGAGATTGCCTATATCTCGAAGGAGCATACTGTAAGTGTTGCTTAACACCTCTTTGTATGTTTTTTTGCCCGTAGCGATAAGGTCAAGGTCTTTTTCTAATAAGTTAGTGAAATCTAGATTCACAAATTTGAAATGACCAACTAAGGCATCAATCAGTAAATTACCAATATCCGTCGGCAATAGATATTTACCACTTAACGCTACATAGCAGCGCCTATCAACAATAGTTTCAATGATGCTGGCATAGGTTGATGGTCGGCCAATACCTTCAGACTCCATTTTTTTAACGAGCGAGGCTTTGGTATAGCGTGAAGGTGCTTGTGTTTTCTTGTTCTGCAATTCAGAGGAGCTGACACTTAACTGAGTCCCCTCTGACAGCAATGGCAAAGGATTATCAGCTTCAGTGACTTCATCCTCACTCGTTTGATCACCAGCAGTTAAGCGTAACCAGCCTTGATTGATTAGCGTTCTGCCTTTAGCTCCAAAGCGTAGCGGCTTACCATTGATTTTTATATCGGCAGTAAGTACGGCTGTTTTAACCGCATAAACAGCATCATTAAGCTGGCTGGCAATCGCGCGCAGACGGATGAGTTTGTAAAGTGCAATCTCGTTCTGATTATCTCCGGCCCCTTCTACTTCCCAGTGTGTAGGGCAAATTGCTGGGTGGCCGGCTTGTGCACCTTCTGGTGCTGGGAAAGTACGTGGTGTTGCGACCACCTCATAATTCAGATCAGCCGCTACTTTACAAATGTCAGGGAATGCATCGCTTGATATATTGGGATTATCGGTTCGGTGATAACTTATGTGTCCGGCCGCAAATAGCTTTTGTGCCAAATCCATTGTAACTTTAGGGTCATAGCCTAAAGTTACGCTGGCCGCTTGTTGTATGGTGCTGGTGGTAAATGGCGCAGGTGGACTACGTTTAGCTTGCGTTTCTGCGTAGGCGTTTACTGTAACGGTTTTAACTTCACACACAGCATCCGCAATGGTTTTGTCCATGAAATATGGCGCATCATCATTGGTAAAGTCTGGCTTAGTGAGCCATTGAGCAAACCAGTTGCCTTTATTGCCAATGAAGTTAAGTTTCACACCATAATGCAGCGTTTGGCGGAATGCAGCAATTTGTCTTTCGCGTTCGACTACAATACGCACAGCTGGACTTTGTACACGTCCAGCAGAGAGCTTTTGACCTGTTGCTTGACTAAGTTTTGGGCTAACCATATAACCTGTTAAACGATCCAAACCTCGCCGCGCTTCTTGCGCTTCCACAAGCTGCATATCAATTCGTCTTGGCGCACGCATGGCGGCTTTAACGGCTTTATCTGTAATTTCGTTAAAGGTGATTCGTATGGGATTTTTAAGCTTCAGACACTCTTGCAAATGCCAGCTAATACTCTCCCCTTCCCTGTCTGGATCGGTTGCCAGAAAAACTTCATCTGCTTGTTGAGCTAGCGCTTTAAGTTTAGTGACTGTCTCTTTAGAGCCTTGAGAAATAATATATTTCAAATCAAATTCAGGGGCAGCGATACCAATATCATCTTCAGGCAAATCGCGCACATGCCCAAAACTTGCGGCAATGACATAGTCACTCCCTAAAATAGCTTTCAGCTTTTTGATCTTGTTAGGAGATTCTATGATAATAAGTTTACTCATAAAAAATTACCTCGGCTTCTTTCCAGGCAGACACATGACTAATAAATGCAAAGCAATCGCTTTGCGCATATCTGGCTTCAAACACACCGGATGGCTTTAGTTTTTTAACTACATACTGAATACCATCACGCTCTAATATTTGTTTGTTTTTAATTGGATTCAGTAATATTTGTTGATTACTCATCATTACCTTCCTCCAGTGCTTTGCGGCGTTTGATAAAATACTCATGCGCCTCTTCCCAAGCCAATTGATCTATTTGTTCTTTAGTGAGCTTTGGCTTGGATCCGTTTCGGTAGTAATCCATCCCTTCTCTGGGCGGTTGACCGGCTGGGGGATAGAAAGAAAAGAATGGGGCCTCATCACATTCAAGTATCGCTGCCAGTGCCCAGCGTCCTAATTTGGACATAAATCCTAGTGCATGGCCAGAATCGCTATATTTGCAAAGCTCTAGTCCTGAAAAACGGATTGCATCAAAGGCTTCTTTCGGGCTGTGTTTTGCTAGGCTGACAATTTCGTCAAACCAGATTTCACCCATGCCGTAATGTTCTTCATATTGCCCGACGCGGTTAGGTACAAACCAGTTAATGAGATTGCCATTTTTGTTGCGTTTAGTGAATGAGAGATCGTCTCTTGAGAGAATCTTGCGCGGGGCTGGAAGCATTAGCTGTTTATTTAAGCCGAATTTAGCTGCAAGTTCAGCGTCGAATTTTTTGAGGGATGCTATCCGATCACGCTCTCTTTGTTCGCCCGCGATGATTGCTTTAAGCTGGGTGTTTGAGGTTGCTTTCTGGATGAGACTGCGTTCCAGCTCGATAAAGTAGCGACGTGCAGCTTTGCCTTGTTCGTTGTTTTCTACCATCGCCAGTTCTTTGGCCATGTCTAGGGTGAGGTGGTATTCGGTGCGATTATGACCGCCGCGTTTGCTCCCCAATTTTGGGGAGCGATTGGAAGAATCAGAATCGGCAAGGTTTTCAGACCTATTCCCCAAATTTGGGGAATAGTCTTCTCCCTCAATAAAACCGTATTGATGGATACGAGCTTTGATCCAAGTGGAGAAGTCTTTACCGATTTGCAAATAGGTATGCAAATCGCGCGCATTGCAAAGTTGTACAGAATCGTTTTGAAGAATGCCGGTGAATACCGGAATGAGTTGATCACCTGTCATGATGTGTCTCCGCATAGTTGGTTTTACCAACCACTCGACGCCAATCGGGTGGATGGAACTAGACGGGTTGGCGTACTGGTGCGGCACCAGCGAGCCTTGCGGCTCCCCGCCTAGCCCACCCATTACGGACGACACTAGACGTAAAAAAACCGCACTGCTCAACGCTTTGCGGCTATTCGCCGCCACACTCAGGACGCCAATCCCGATCGCGTCTGATGACGCGATAAGTGGACTATACGCTTGAGTGGTTTGGGTTGTCAACAATTTAAAATACCACCGCACTATTTTTAGTTGATGCAGTTTTGGTTTCTGTCGTTAATGAAAAACCATTCGGGCTTGCTTTGGTATTACTTACCTGTAAAGAGTCGCTTACAGCGCGATTCTGTACCTGGTTTAGATAGACGATCAGCTTGGCAATCACTTTGTTGGCATACTCAGTGCCAGCTTTTGAATTGAGTTGGCCAGTGTAATAACATGACAATGCTTTATTAGTGGCGTCTTGCTGATAACCACGCGCAATAGCACGATCTAGACATTCTCTTAATATTTGGCCACCTGCATTCAGGTTGGTACAAGGATCGAATACGTTATTCAAATCAAGATTAAATCGATTAAAGTTAATTCGATTAACTTGTGCTGCACCTACTGAATAGTTATAGCCAGTTCTTTCGAGGAATTGAGCTGTCACTTGAGCTTCATATAAGCTTTTAGGTTGACGCTGCAATCGCCCATTCACCACACCAATTGCGTAAGGGTTGTGACTAGATTCCACGCTAACAACGCTCATCATTAAATGGTGATTGACCATCGGAGCACATTGTTGAATAGTGATTGCATCTAGCATAGTCGCTCCCTATTCCTTACCCTGTGCTTCGGTAAGCAAATTGAGTTTGATTGTGTCAGCTAGGACTTCAATCTTTTCGCCAGTGTCTTCTAATTTAATCCAGATAAAACCTGTTTCTGTAGGGCGTTCATGTAGCATCACGACACACGCTTTATTGCCCTGGTAGTGTGCTAGAAGTAGCGGTTTTTTTATCTTGTTTGGATCCGATAGTTTTGCGCTTGGCGGTTCCTCGTTGTCAGGATTATGAAATGGAATACGTTTAACGGTCACAGGTGTGTCAGGCTTAACACCTTCATCTTGACTGCTATCATTAGAATCTTCATCATTAGATTCATTAATGTTGTCAGTATTGTGTTGGGTGTTTTCAGTACTGTCTGGAGGTTCTGATATTGTCAGATCTACAGTAATTTCAGGTAAATCTTCAATTACTACTAGGCGTTGAGAATTGCCGTCAGGCTGTACATTTAAAGATTTACGAGCTTGAATAATGAGTGAATTAGTAATTTCATCATTGCTGTTAATTATAGATTCAGCAACGGCAGGATTTTCAGCATAAAGCTTATTAAGCTGATAAATTAGTCGTGCACCATTAACCTTACCGCTGTTATAAGCATTTTCTACAACTGGCGGCATTTCAGTTAAAGCCAAATGAACGGTGATGTAACTACTATTTTCTGACAGTTGCTCGGCGATATAGCCTTTACTATCACCTGCAGCAATACGTTTTTGGATAAATAAAGCGATATCCATTGGAGGTATCTCTTCGTTTGTTATGTTGTCCAAAACTTGAGCGTAATCGTCAAAGCGGACTTCATCCTCCTGAATGATGCAAGGAATTGTGCTTAGCCCAGCTTTTAATGAACCACGATAACGTCTGGCACCATTAATTATTTTATAGATGCCATTGACTGCAGGGCGAACATGAATAGGGTTTCTAACCTGATTTTTCTTAATATCAGCTACAAAGTTGTCCCAGTTGTTATCATTAAAATCAGTGCGGGGCTGATTCTCATCTTCAATTATTTTATTAAGAGGAATGGCCAGTACAACATTAAGTTGATTTTCAGGCGTTAAAGCAGCAGGATTTAAATTAAATGCATCCACATTATCAAATGCGCCCAGGTCAAAAGTTTTTTTCTTGGTGTTCGCTGTATTCAATGTCATATCCCCTTTGAGTTGAATCCGGCTTAGTTATCCGTACCTGTTTTTATCGGGTCAGATTGGTTATTTAAGCTCTGCTCTTCAAGGCTTTGTTCTTCTAAGCCCATGCGCTCAAATATAAGATCAAATATCTTACGTAAACCTGTCCAGGTAGTACGAGCCATGGTGTTGGACTTAGTAATGTCGGCGATAGATACGCCTTGCTTTTGGCATTCTGAGATTGCAGATCTGAGAGGAATTAAAGCAACAACACCCTCGTTATTGGTGAAGAAATGCTGACCAATGCGCTCATTTAGTTCTGTGAATGCGTTACGTTGTTGAGCTGTGCTTTGCACCATATTAGGAACAAAACCTAGAAACTGTAGGTCTTGATTAAATAGAGATTTAATATTCAGGACACCACGCTGGCCGTAGAGTGTATTACTCATACCTTCAATAGATTCCTGCGCCAGTTCTATTGGGCTTAGTACCGCATCTGCGAGAGTTAGTGCTATAGTGACTCTAATATCTAGTGATGGAGGGCCGTCTATGATGCAGAGATCAAAGTGCTCATCCATGGCAGCTAAGAAGCTAGCAAAATTTTGATGCGCGATCGATGATTTTTCTGTTTGAACGTTATCTACTTCAACCTTTACTCTTGCCTGTTCTACAAGTACGTTGTTTAGATGACCATCTGCAGCCAGTATGTTGAAACCACTACCATCTGGAACAATGGCAACATTTTGCATTAAGACTTCGGTTACAGTTTTAGAAAGTGGCGTGACTTTACCGCTACGGTGTAAACAGTTTGTTGCATTAGCTTGATCATCCAAGTCAACCACAAGGACTTTGTAGCCTTGTGATCTTGCATATAAAGCCAATTGACAGGTGATGGTAGATTTACCTACGCCGCCTTTGTTAACGCCTATATAGAGGGTTTTCATATGATTTACTCCGTTGGGGTATCTGTAGAATCTGTAACAACTTCAAACCAGCCGCCGCTCAGAAGTG
The DNA here is from genome assembly GCA_903846555.1 of uncultured Pseudomonadota bacterium. Classification (GTDB taxonomy): domain Bacteria; phylum Pseudomonadota; class Gammaproteobacteria; order Burkholderiales; family Methylophilaceae; genus Methylotenera. Next base: position 10,148 of record CAINBI010000033.1, on the reverse strand, counting down.
GGCAGCTAACGTATAATTTTTTTGAAGCATCATTCAGGCTGCGTAGTTGTATGCCATGGCCTAGATCAGCAAGAACATCTGATATAAGATCTAGCTGGACGATCTCACCAACCTCGAAAATCTCTTTTCTATTATTGGTAATTGAAATGATGACGCGGAATTTTGCACCATTTGATAACCATTCAGCTGTATCTTTAATGTTCATGCCTAGTCCTTGTCTCGGTTCATAATTGGATCGTTAGAATCCATGCAATCTGTAAACAGATCAGGACGAAGTATTTCAAAATGTCTAACCCATGCTTTTGGCATGCCTTTAGTCTTCCAATCAGAAACAGAAGTTGGGGCTAAACCACAATGAATAGCCGTATTTTTAGTACCGCCGAATTCCTTGATGATAATTTTTGCTATGATTTTTCGATCTCTCATCAGCAACATAATACGGCATTCCGTATATATATGTCAACGGGAAACCGTAATTATTTTCTGTATCATTTTGTTATGGGTTTAAATATTAGATTACGTGAAGCATTAAATCGCAGAAATTTAAAATCAGTTGACCTCGCAAGAGCAACTGGTATTGGTACGGGCACAATTGGTGACTGGATATCAGGCAAATCAAAAAGCATGGTTGTTGAGAATGCCGTTAAAGTTTGCGAGGTTTTAGATGTAACTCAAGATTGGTTATTTTTTGGCAAAGGTTCTATGGACGATGTAAAAAATGACACATATAAAAGAAAATTAGCTAACCAGCTTTTGGCTGACCTGCCTGAATTCGCAATAGATGAAGCAATTAAGAGAATTACTGATGTTAAGGAATTCGTCGAAACCGTTAAGAAAAACACGTCCTCAAGTCAATAACGTAGTTAAACTTTGCATTCAACTTAAGTTAGACTTTTAAGCAACAGAATAAAATACCCATACAGATTAAGCAATGTAGAGTGTAATAACGACCAAACATAACTTCCTGATACAGGTAACGAGACATTGCTAACTATACGTTAGTCCACAGGCTCTCAACTAATTCCCCAATGCCATAAGCGGCAAATAATTGAACTCTTAGAAGATTAAATAGATTATTTTACGAAAAACCGTTGACTATTAAATACGGTTTAACGTATATTACTGCTTATATTAATTGGTATTAGATCATCGAAGTTGTAGCTCCACTAGATAGCAACCAATTGATTTGCCTATTATTTGCCATGTAACTTCACGGCACTTTGATAATGCTACAAAAGGTTAAATAATGAAAACACTAGAATTTTTACTAGATAAATATGGCTTGGTGCTGACGGCTAAAGAGGCCTGTGAAGTGCTTAAAATGCCGTATCAGACCTTTAAGAATAAGCGCTCAGCCAGCACACTAGGCTTCCACTCATGGCGTGATGGTATGCATGTCTATGTATCTGCAGAAGATTTAGCCGCGCATATTGAATTAAAGAGAGCAGCTTAAATGCCCGTATCAGCCAGTGATTTTATCCAGCAGGATTTAACGAACCGGCTCCACCCCTCCATCACCTGTTTTCTCTCCGCAGCATACTCATTGCGATCATAAATAGTCTGTACGTTTGATTGTTTATGCGAGATGCATAGTTCAATAATCTCTTTCGCGTAAAGTCTGGTAACACCATCCTCTTGCTTCTGACCATTCGCCCAGGTACTAAACATTGAGCGAAAACCATGTGCGACCAATTCACCCTTAAAGCCATTTTCCCGTAGCCACTTGGTAATTGTTTCAGAGTTGGCATGTCGTGTAGGATCACCACGGAATGGAAAAATAAATGCGGACTTCTTAGGTTGGCGCTCTAATATCTCTTTCGCAGTTGGTGATAGAAATACATCATGATCCTCTTTCTTAAAGCGCTTACCCTTCATAAATTCAGCTTCAATGGTAATCACATCCCCATCGATGCCAGTCCACTTGGCAGCAACGACTTCAGCACAGCGCAAACCAGAGAGTATTTGAAACACCATCAAATCACGCGTTTGTTTAGTCATCGTACCAGTATGCATCGCAGCAAACAGACGTGGCAACTCACTGGCGGGTAATGCTGCAAATGATTTCACCTGGTGTTGCGGGAATACGGCTTTCAGGCCAATGGCGGGGTTATATTCAATCAAACCCATGATACGGACGTGCTCCATCACCTGCTTTATATTATCCGTGACCTTGGTGATGGTTTCAAACTGGCCTTTGGTCACAAGCTTATCCATTGCACTGACGATATGCAGCGGCTTAATCATGCTGACGGCCATAAACATGATATCTGTTGCATGCAGATTCAATCGACGCACAGCATCGTCTTTTGTTTTTGCTTCTACCTTGGAGCTATAGGCAGGCAGCCATAGTTGAATAGCGTCTGCAAAAGTCACGCTACCAGTTTCATTAAGTGCGATTTTTGCGGGTATGCCTTTGGACACAGTCTCACGAACTTTCTCGCCAGCGATGCGGGCTTCAGATAATGACATGGCGGGATATTTGCCAATAGTAATACCGGTACGCTTACCAGCAACAGAATAACGCTGGGTCCAAGTTTTAGAGGCACTGGTGACAAGGAGGTGTAAACCCGCTCCATCGCGGTATTCTCCAACGGATGCAGCAGCCACTTGTTTGGCGGTGAGCATGTTACGCTTCATAAATGTACATAGCCTATTTCAAATGTACATGGGTTATGTACGTTTGCTATTGTACTAAATGATTTTGAATAATACTAACTGATACCATTTAACCGCTTTAAGCCTTATATTACTTGGCTTCCGGTACGATTTGGGAGTTTTTGGGATTGACCGAAACAGGTCATTGGCGGAAGAGGTGAGATTCGAACTCACGGTGGGCTCGCACCCACGACAGTTTTCAAGACTGTAGCATTAAACCGCTCTGCCACTCTTCCTTCTTCATTACTCACGCTTTAATCGTTGCGATTTTGGCGAAAGCAGGATTATAGCAAAGAATTAGTCATCTTGAACATCCTGATTTGGGAAAAATACGTCTGTATAGCCAAAAAGTTTTAACTCATTGATTCGCATAGGATATAAAATTCCATCTAGATGATCGAATTCATGTTGCACAACACGCGCATGAAAACCACTCACAATTCTATCGACTGTATTTCCGAATTGATCGAAGCCAGTGTAATGTAAGCGTACATACCGTGGAACAATGCCGCGCATGCCTGGCACAGATAAACACCCTTCCCAATCCTCCTCCATCTCTGTGCCTATAGGCGTTAACACAGGGTTAATCAACACTGTGTAAGGTACGGTCTCGGCGTCTGGGTAGCGTGGGGTTTTACTTTCCACCTCATTTCCATTTGGCATCAGATTTTGAACAGATTTTTGTCCGAAAATAATCACGCGTAAACTTACGCCTATTTGTGGTGCAGCAATTCCTGCACCGTTCATTTGCAACATCGTATCTTCTAAATCTTGAACTAGCGCGTGTAGCTCTGGGGTATCAAACAGCTCAACTGGGGCCGCTTTTAGTAATAAGCATGGCTCACCCATGCGCAAAACAGTTTTAATCGTCATTTTTGCTGCCTTTCTTAACGCTAAGTTTGCTTAAGGCCATTCTGTCTAACCAATTCTGCAATAATATTGCACACGCGCACCATAGTTTGATTCAAATTATCAACCAGCTCTTCATATTGAATACCATGCAAACTATCACCCCGACCCGCTGCATAATTAGCAATAGGACATATTGCGGCATAACTGATACCAAGCTCACGAGCTAGCGCAGCTTCAGGCATACCAGTCATCCCCACCATGGTTGCACCATCACGTTCCAGACGATCGATTTCAGCGGCCGTTTCTAATCGCGGGCCTTGCATGGCTGCGTACATACCGTGATCAACAAGGCGTTCGCCAATACTTAATGCAGCTTGCGCGCATTTTCTACGTAAATTAGCGCAATATGGCTCAGTAAAGTCAATATGTTTAACTGGTAAATCAATACCATCATAAAACGTATTTTTACGACCATGTGTGTAATCAATAATTTGGTGCGGCATGGCTATCACGCCTGGTGCTAACTCTGAGTGAATACCGCCGACAGTGGCTATAGCGGCTATTTCTGTCACACCTTGCAAATGCAATGCCGAGATATTTGCGCGATAATTGACTTCATGTGGGGGGATAGTGTGCCCATTACCATGTCGCGCCAAAAACACCACTTCATTCCCAGCAATTTCACCAAAGATTAGTGGCTGAGATGGCTCACCATAAGGCGTGCGCACGATTAAGCGCCTAGTAATATTCAAGTTATCTAATTGGGTTAAGCCTGTGCCGCCAATAATTGCTAACATATGTTAGAACCTTTCTGTATACCGTGGCTATTGAATAATAATGTTGGGGAAAACTAAGAAATCAATCAATAAAAACTGTTGATTATGCTTGAATTGACGTCTACTTGGCTATTGGGAGCTTTGCTTGAGCTTTAGAAGCGACTTCGGCAGGAGCTGGTGTTGGTTGAACTGATGTATTTTCAAGCACTTGGTAAAAAACTTCATCTTGTTTAACCATGCCCAGTTCACTTCTAGCACGCTCTTCAATCGCGGCGCGACCACTTTTTAAATCCAACACTTCAGCATCTAGAGTTTCGTTACGCGCTTTCAGCCCGCTGTTTCGTTCTTGTTGTTCGGCAATTTGTCGATTCAAATCCCAAACACGTAACCAACTCCCCTTGCCTAGCCACAGAGGATACTGTATCAGGGCAAGAAGGATGACGAAGATTAGCGTTAGGGCTTTCACCTATTTTTGCGTCCTACTTAACTTATTTAAATAGTTGATAAAATGCAGACATCCCTGCGTAGCTAGAGGCATCACCTAACTCTTCTTCAATACGTAAAAGCTGATTGTACTTAGCGATACGCTCTGAACGTGAGATTGAACCCGTTTTGATTTGCAAGGCATTCGTTGCCACTGAAATATCGGCAATCGTAGTGTCTTCTGTCTCACCTGAACGATGTGAAATAACGGAGGTATAACCAGCGCGTTTGGCTGTTTCAATCGTTTCAAAAGTCTCAGTGAGCGTACCGATTTGATTCACTTTAATGAGTACTGAGTTAGCAACACCGCGTCTAATACCTTCACGCAATATTTTTGCATTGGTGACAAAAAGATCATCACCTACCAATTGGGTTGTTTTGCCTAAGCGTTTAGTTAGAATATCCCAACCATCCCAGTCAAACTCGCTCATACCATCTTCAACACTGATAATTGGGTATTTATCACACCAAGTTGCTAGATAATCAGAAAATTGTGCTGATGACAGCTCTAATCGTTCTGAAGTTAAATGATATTTACCATTTTTGTAAAACTCCGTGCTGGCACAATCTAAACCTAAATATACATCACGGCCTGGCTCGTAACCTGCATCAGAAATCGCTTCCATAATGTATTGAATCGCAGATTCATTTGAAGGTAAGTTAGGCGCAAAGCCGCCTTCATCGCCGACGGTTGTGGCAAGGCCTTTTTTGTGTAAGGTCTTTTTTAAGGCATGAAATACTTCAGCTCCGCATCGCAAGGCTTCTCTAAAGCTTGGTCGACCTGCTGGAATAATCATAAATTCTTGCATATCCACGCTGTTATCTGCATGTGCACCACCGTTGATAATATTCATCATTGGTGTTGGTAATTGCATGGCTCCAGAACCGCCTAAATAACGATATAACGGCAAACCAGAATCCTCAGCCGCAGCGCGTGCGCAGGCCATAGAAACCGCTAAAATCGCGTTTGCGCCTAAGCGGTCTTTATTCTCTGTGCCATCGAGCTCAATCAGTGTTTTATCAATAAAACTTTGTTCTTCAGCGTCTAAGCCGATGATGGCTTCTGTGATTTCAGTATTCACGTTTTCAACCGCGCGCAACACACCTTTACCTAAATAACGGCTTGCATCGCCATCACGAAGTTCTGCAGCTTCTTTTGAGCCAGTAGAAGCGCCCGAGGGTACAGCAGCGCGACCAATAACGCCGCTCTCAAGAAGCACATCAACTTCCACTGTTGGATTACCACGAGAATCTAAAATTTCACGGGCGATAATATCTACAATTGCACTCATCACTTCACTCCTAAAATATATAAAGTTCTAATTTTCACGAAACTACTACAGGGCTTTAAGTTGATTTTTATAAAGTTGATTCAATAAAACCAGCTTTCTTAACCAACCTATCTAAATCAACTAACACTTCAAGCAAGTCTTTCATTCTATGTAAGGGCCATGCATTAGGCCCATCAGATAAGGCTTTCGATGGATCTGGGTGTGTTTCCATAAAAATACCTGCAATACCACTTGCCACCGCAGCGCGCGCCAATACTGGCACATGCTCGCGTTGACCACCACTTTTATCGCCTTGTCCGCCAGGTTGTTGCACTGAATGAGTCGCATCAAACACCACTGGGCAGTTCGTTTCGCGCATAATTGCTAAACCACGCATATCAGAAACTAAAGTATTGTAACCAAATGAAACGCCACGCTCGCACACCATAATCGTATCTTGGTTGCCATTGGCTTCACGGGCTTTTTGCACCACATTGCGCATATCACCGGGCGCCATAAATTGGCCTTTTTTGATATTGACTGGCTTGCCTGACTTTGCACAGGCCGTAATAAAGTCAGTTTGGCGACATAAAAATGCTGGTGTTTGCAACACATCTACCACTGCCGCTACATGTGGTACTTGCTCTTCTGTATGCACATCCGTCAGAATTGGCACGCCGATTTGGCGGCGCACTTCATCTAAAATCTTTAATCCTTCTTCCATGCCAAAACCACGGAAGGTACTATTTGAACTGCGATTGGCTTTATCGTAAGAGGATTTATAGATAAATGGAATGCCTAAAGTAGCGGCTATCTCTTTAAGTTGCCCAGCGGTATCAATCGCCATTTGTTGCGATTCAATGACACAAGGGCCAGCAATCAAAAATAGCGGTTTATCTAGTCCAACTTCAAATCCACATAACTGCATATCTATCCTTTTTCTGATTTTTTAACAATGTTCTATTACTTAACGCCTTGATGCGCTAAGGCAGCTTTCACATAAGCGGTAAATAGCGGGTGGCCTGTGCGCGGATTAGAAGTAAATTCCGGGTGAAATTGGCAAGCGACAAACCACGGATGCACATTTTGTGGCAACTCTATCATCTCGCATAAATCTTCAGTCGGCGTTCTAGCAGAAATCACCAAACCTGCGGCTTTTAATTGTTCAACGTAATGATTATTCACTTCATAACGATGACGATGACGCTCGTTGACTTGGCTACCGTAAATGCTGGCAGCCATTGTATTTGGCACAATTGGACAAGCCTGTGCGCCTAAACGCATGGTGCCACCAAGATCAGAATCTGTAGTGCGGGTTTCTACGCTGCCATCTGCCGCTTGCCATTCTGTAATTAAACCAACCACTTGATGCGGGCTTGCTGGGTTAAATTCGGTACTATTAGCATCAGTTAAATGTGCTTCATTTCGCGCAAATTCAATCACGGCCAATTGCATACCTAAACAAATACCAAGATACGGTACCTTATTTTTTCTGGCATAGGCAATCGCGGCAATTTTACCTTCTGTACCGCGCACACCAAAGCCGCCAGGCACTAAAATAGCGTCCATATTTTCTAGTGCTGCCGTGCCATTCTGCTCAATATCTTCAGAATCAATATAATGCACTTTGACTTTAGATTCGGTATGAATGCCCGCGTGTATCAAGGCTTCGGTGAGTGATTTATATGAATCAGCTAAATCAATGTATTTACCTACAAAGGCAACATTGACCAAATGTTTAGGATTTTCTAAAGCATAAGTAATTTTTTTCCAGCTGGATAAATCAGCTGGTTTAGCGCTGATCTCTAATTTTTTACAGACAATTTCATCCAGCATTTGCGCATGTAAAAAGCCGGGTATTTTGTAGATAGAATCGGCATCTATCATACTGATTACCGCTTCTAACATGACGTTGGTGAATAAGGCAATTTTCTTGCGCTCTTCATCTGGAATATTGCGATCTGCACGACATAATAAAATATCTGGCTGTATACCAATCTCGCGCAATTCTTTAACAGAATGCTGGGTAGGTTTGGTTTTCAACTCGCCAGCGGTAGGAATCCAAGGCAGCAAAGTTAAATGAATATAGCAGGCATTATTGCGGCCTTCTTCAAAACCCATTTGGCGTATGGCTTCCAAAAACGGCAATGATTCGATATCACCGACCGTGCCGCCGACTTCTACAATCGCAACATCAGCACCTTCAGCGCCACGCTTAACGTGCGCTTTAATTTCATCGGTAATGTGTGGAATAACTTGCACGGTTTTACCTAAATATTCACCGCGACGTTCTTTTTTAATGACGGTTTCGTAAATTTGGCCAGTGGTGAAATTATTACGTTTTGCCATGCGCTGAGTAATAAAGCGTTCGTAATGGCCTAAATCCAAGTCAGTTTCTGCACCATCTTCGGTAACAAATACTTCGCCGTGCTGAAAAGGAGACATAGTGCCGGGGTCTACGTTAATGTAGGGATCCAGCTTCAGCATGGTTACTTTGATATCACGGGATTCTAGAATTGCGCCTAGGCTGGCGGCGGCGATGCCTTTACCAAGAGAGGAAACTACACCGCCAGTTACGAATACATATTTGGTCATGGAAAGGCACTTAATTATTTGTTGCAGACGGGGTCAGATTTTACCGCAAAACCTATGCCGCTCAAAACGTTATGCCAAAATAAAAATACTTAGCGGCGCATGCTCAATTTTACGGCTTAAGTTTTATCCGACCACACACCATAGTCCTTGAATTTTTCTTGCACCTGTAGCATTTCTTGCTGGCTCAAAATGTATGGCTCACCCACTTGCAAAGCTCGTAGATACTGCTCACACAAGGTTTCAAGCTCCTGCGCGATGCTAAGTGTGTTTTCCAAGGACTTGCCTACCACAATCATACCGTGGTTGGCTAACAAGCAAGCTTGGCGGTTTTGTAATGCGGTCACGGCGTTATCAGAGAGTTGTTGCGTACCAAATAAGGCATACGGCGCGCAACGAATACTATCGCCGCCACATAAGGCAATCATGTAATGAAACGCGGGTATATCACGGCGAAAGGTACTTAATGTACTGGCAAACATGCTATGCGTATGAATGATGGCGTTAACTTCTGGCCGATTGACGAAAATATCACGATGAAAACGCCATTCAGATGATGGATTATTATTAGCTTCAAAACTGCCGTCTAAGTGCATTTTCACTAAGCGACTTATCGTGATATTTTCAATACTGAGACCAGAAGGTGTGATTAAAAAACCATCTTCACAGCGCACACTTGCATTGCCTGAAGACCCTTTGTTCAGGCCGAGTTCTGCTAGCTTCTGGCTGGTTTTTAGTAATTGCTGGCGTAGCTCTGCTTCGGCGTAGTTTTGCATGTCAATATCACCCATTTTTAACTAACTTATCTGGCGAAAACACACCATGCTCACTAATAATACCGGTCACTAATCTTGCTGGAGTCACATCAAATGCGGGGTTAGCCGCTTTAGATTCTAAGGGTATCACGCGCACTTTCTGTAGGCTACCGTCTGCAGCCAAACCTTGCATATAAGCAACTTCATCGCCATGTCGTTGCTCAATCTCAATATCAGCCAAACCACTCGAAATACTCCAATCAATGGTTGGGCTTGGAACAGCAGCATAAAATGGAATGCAATTATCGAAAGCTGCCAGTGCTTTTAAATAAGTTCCAATTTTATTGCAAACATCGCCAGTACGGGTGACGCGATCCGCACCAACAATCACCATATCAACCAAGCCATGCTGCATTAAATGGCCACCAGCATTGTCACTAATCACCGTATGCGGCACACCATGCTGAGCTAGCTCCCACGCAGTAAGGTGGGCACCTTGATTGCGCGGGCGGGTCTCATCAACCCATACATGCATAGGAATGCCAGCATTATGCGCCGCATAAATGGGCGCGAGTGCGGTACCATAATCGACGGTTGCTAGCCAACCCGCATTGCAGTGGGTGAGGATATTAAACATGCTTACTTGCCCTGCAACTTGGCTTTTTGTTGGCTTTTCACGCTTACGTTGAAGCGCATGCTCAATTAAATTTAAACCATGCCGCCCTATCGCCTGATTCAGCAAAACGTCTTCATCGCAAATAATT
>CAINBI010000032.1 GCA_903846555.1 uncultured Pseudomonadota bacterium | reverse complement strand
TGGCAAGCGCGAGCTTAAATCACCTTGCTCCATGCGATTGATCGATGCAAGAATGTGTTTAATCGGCTTTAAAGAGTAGCGTAATAACACGTAAACCATCACATTGAGCAATACAAAAAACACCAAACCAACCCACATCAATTGGCTAAAGCCAGACCAAGCCTCACGCACCGAACCTGCTGCGCTAGATGAAACTACCAGCGTGCCGTAGCGGATTTTACGTTTAATCGTTTCTACCTTTGGCGCCACCAGCTTAACGAACCATTCAGGTGGATGTACATCGCTTTTATAAGTAGATTCTGGTGAGCGATAAAGTACGTTGCCGCGCATATCGTAAAGCATAATTTGACTACTACGTACATAACCAAGTGACTGCAAAAAACTTTGCAAAACTTTATGGGTTGGGCCATATTCAGGATTAAGCGCGGAGCTCACAATCACCGTATCTAACAACTGCACAGTGACGCGACTCGCTGCCTCCACCCGTTCGCGAATGGATATGCGCGTATCATTAACCAATATGCTACCGACAACCAATATAAACGCCAGTGATAGCAAGGTAATTAATAAATTTAAACGGAATTTTAAGCTCATGTTTTCTCAGTATTTTTTGCCTGGTATTTTTTGCCTAGTATCTTTTGTCTGGTATCTTTTGCTTGGTATCTACTATTAAATAACCTGATGATTGTGACAAAATCTGCTTTGCAAAGCCTCTAAATTAAGCGCTTGCAAAATTGACGTTAATCTTTCCTGCGCATTTTTTCGAGCTTGCCCAGTATATTTGGCAATAATCAGCTCATTTTTCATAGAATGCTCCCAGCCGACTAACTCGGTTACCGTCACTTGATAGCCTGCTGCTTCCAACTGCAAGCAGCGTAATACATTGGTAATTTGGCTACCAAACTCGCGCGTGTGTATCGGGTGTCGCCAAATTTCACTTAATGGCGTTTTGGCAAAACTTTCATTTTTATGCTGGCGTAATACTTCAGCCACTTCAGCTTGGCAACAAGGCACTAGCACCATGTATTTGGCTTGCTTTTTGAGTCCAAACTGAATGGCGTCATCGGTAGCTGTATTACAGGCATGTAGCGCAGTCACAATATCCACCTTGCTTGGCAGCGTATCAGATGTAATGGATTCCTCTACACTTAAATGCTGAAAGTCCATCCGGGAAAAGTTTAAATCTGCCGCCAATTGTCTAGATTTCTCGACCAATTCTGCCCGCGTTTCAATGCCTATCACCCGCCCTGCTTCTTGCTGCTTGGTAAATAAATCATACAAAATAAAGCCTAAATATGATTTACCCGCACCATGATCGACCAACGTAGGATCAGGATTTTGTAGCATGACATCATTAAGTAAAGGCTCAATAAATTGGTAAAGATGGTAAACCTGCTTGAGTTTACGGCGACTATCTTGATTAAGTTTACCGTCACGCGTGAGTATATGTAGCGCTTTTAACAGCGCGATAGATTGGTTGGGGCGAATTTCAGGAATGGAGGTCATGGCGCTATTTTAAGGCAAAAACAAAACATTCGGCTAGGCTGGCTGATTTAAGGCTTATAAATAATGTTAAAAAGGATAAGTGCAGATAAAAACTTGAATTGATGTGCAAAATGTTAAAATGCGCGAATTGCAGTAAAGTTAATGGTTTAACACTAGAACCACAGGTTAATTTCGTTTCATCATCAAAAGATGACGAGGCGACAAACCGATGACAATACGCTTAATACGGCAAGGCGCAGGCAACAAAGTCAGAATTGATGAGGAGATGAAATAAATGGCAATTCAATGGTACCCGGGGCATATGACCCAAGCACGTAAAAAAGCCGAAGAAACAATGGAGTTTATGGACATTGTGATTGAGGTGCTAGACGCGCGCGTGCCAGAGGCCAGCCATAATCCTGTCATCAACGAAATGCGCTTATTTCGCCAACGCCCAAATCTTAAAATATTAAATAAAGCAGACTTGGCCGACCCAGTTGCGACGCAAGCTTGGCTCAATTATTTTAATCGCCAACCTAACACCAAGGCGGTTGCGCTTTCCTGTAAAAAACCCGGTGAAGCCAATAAAATCCCTAAATTGTGTTTAGCGCTAGCCTCACACCGTGGCACACATTTAAAACCGCTACGCATGTTGATTATGGGCATTCCTAACGTTGGCAAATCAACGCTGATGAACGCATTGCTGAATCGCCGCGTGGCTAAAGTGGGCGACGAACCAGCTGTAACTAAAAGCCAGCAACGCTTTGATATTTCTGAAACCATGAGTATCACTGATACGCCAGGCATGATGTGGCCAAAAATTCAGTATGAATCTGATGGCTATATGTTAGCTGCCAGCCATGCGATTGGTCGCAATGCAGTGATTGATGAAGATGTGGCGCTATTTTTAGCCAACAACTTGCTGAAAAACTATCCGGCATTACTCAATGCGCGCTACAAGCTAGACACCATGAAAAGCGAAACGCATAAAGTAGATGGCTCTTTTCTTGATGTGCTAAAAATGGATGGCGTTGATTTACTGGAAGCCATTGCCAAGCGCCGCTCATACAAACGCCATGATGGCGTGTGGGACACCGAGAAAACAGCGGTAGCTTTTTTAACCGATTACCGTAGCGGTTTAATCGGTCGAATAAGCTTGGAAACACCAACTAGTCGGCTATTGATGACACAGGCTGAATTACCTGTAGTGGCAGAATCGCAAGCGGATATCGCTGAAGATGGAAATTTGGACGAGTAGGAAACAAAAATATCTTAGCGTCAACTAGACAAGATAATTGTCGCTCAATAGTCACAAGCCCGCCCAGAGCACGCTGCTGGCCAAATCTAATCCATCAGACGTCGGCATTAGTTGGGTTAGAAAATCAGGTTAACGACAATAGTGTCCTGATACGACCCCGCCGCTGGCACCTGATGGGCAGGGATCATCCCGTAAACTGTAAAAGATTGAGGTGCTGTCAACCCAGGTAACCCAACTTTTCTTTCACTGCCGCCGGTACCATCTCCCCAAACCCTTAGCCATGGATTACCATCGAGGTACAAGGAATAGATTAAGGTATCGGCGGCATTGCTGAAGGAGGTCATCTTGCGTTGTGCAAAGGTCGCCCCCGCCCCATTGCCTTTGCTTAAAGATATCCAAAATTCCGAGGATGTTGGGCAATCCACAGTAATCTCCCCTTGTGCACTTACATTCCCTTCGACTGGCGATTGAAAGCTGCCAAAATTGATATTCGTGGTAGCCTTCACCGAGCAGGATAAGTCTACCGTAGCGTCTACGATGAAGGACCCAGTGGCGGTTCCCGCCGCACGCGTTGGCACTGCGCTCGTCCACAAAACCACGAACAGCGCCGTGGCTAGCGCAAAACTACCGATTGTGCGTTTGTACATTTGCATACACTCCTAATCTTTGTGTGAACTTCGTCACACGGTCACAACGCCGCTGCGATCACGCCCCGCTAGAGCACGCTGCTGGCTAAGTTTAATCCATCAGACGTCGGCATCAGTGGGGTTAGAACGACACGGTGACGACGATAGTGTCCTGATACGACCCCGCCGCTGGCGCCTGAC
>CAINBI010000031.1 GCA_903846555.1 uncultured Pseudomonadota bacterium | reverse complement strand
CGAACCCAACACTCTACGTGCTTGACGGCGCTGCCAGCGTTTCTTGTGGCGCTCTTGAGCAAGTAGGCACCTATCCTGAACTTCCGTAAAACCGAATTGCTGATAATCACTTCCTGCCAAAGGAAGGGTAACACCACGGTCTAGGCCAACCGTCATTTTACGCAACTCCACCTCATCGAACTGGGTTAGCCAGTCCATAGTATCTTTGTCGGTTGGCTCTGGCACGTTATTGTCATAATTGAACGAAACGTGCCAACGGCCAGCATGAATACTGACATGAAGCGAAGCAGGAAGATTGAACGCTTTGTGCGCCATGAAGGTTAATAAGCCTACGGGGAATTTCTTAATGCCAATATGCAGTTGGTAGCCCGTTATCTCACCCGTATCGGTATCCACCACAGGCGTAAATTTGAACAACTCCGAGGTCAGCCATACCGACTGCTTACCATGCTTGTTGTGAACGGTAGGCCGACCACCCAGTTTAGAGAAGTAACGACCGTAGGCTTGCTTCCATAGCACTGCGCCCTTGCGCAACAAAACGCTAGGCACTTCTGACAGATAGGGAGTGAGTTCGCTTTTGAATTGGCTGTATTGCTGGTCTATTGGCGCGTACTGTCCAGTGTGATTGAGTGATTTGTGTGCGAAGCGGCGGAAATACTGGTCTTCTCGCACCTTAGCGTTGTAGATATTGCGCTGACAGCCAATCCACTGCAACAAGATTTTCGCTTGAGCAGTAGTCGGGTAACAACGAAATTTATTACCAATTTGCATAGGTGTTATACTACCACAATTAATTAAGGCGCAAGTATGGAAAACAATAATAAATCAAGTTCTCATGCAGTATTTAACATTAAGCTACATATTGTTTTTGTGACTAAATATAGGCGCAAAACACTCACGCCAGAACTGTTGGAGTACCTCAAAACTGCTTTTACAGAGACGCTTGAAGCATGGCGGTGTAAGTTAATTGAATTTGGTGGTGAAGCTGACCACATACACTTGCTGGTGGACATCCATCCTGCGCTCGATATTTCTATTCTCATTAACAACTTAAAGACGGCCAGCGCAAGGAAAACTAGAAATCGGTTTGAGGCACATCTTGCGCAGTTCTATTACAAGCCGTTGTTTTGGCATCGGGCATATTTCGTTGGTAGTGTAGGCGGTGCGACGCTAGAAACGGTGCGAGCTTACGTGGACGCACAAGGCACGATGGAGCATGCAAGTAAATCTGAAGCGAAAAAACTAAAATCAAAACCGCCCGCTTTGGCGTGTGAATAATGCGCTTCAGCGCATATATTCCACGGACATGCCAAGAACCGGTAACCCACCTCTTGCCTCAAAGCTGGTTCGGAATTCGGCTAAGATGGGGAATGCGCGGGCAAATGTTCAATAGAGGCTTTACCAATTTTCAGCGCCTAATGTTTGCGGAGCAACCATCACTTCACCTCCATGCTCTGCAGGATTAAACAGTGCTAATCGCTGATCTAAAGTTAAAACCACTTCTGTGACTGGCTTAATAATAATTTCTCCATTGAGGACGCTGATACGCACACGTTGATGTGCCTTCAAGTGTTATTCACGCGCAATTGCTGTAGGCAAGCGCACACATAAATTATTACCCCATTGCTTAACGTCTAACTCCACTTCAATCATGGCTTTCCCCCACTTAATGTATAAACTTTGTCGTGTAAGAGTCAAGACTTAAAGCAATCATTTAGTTGCTGCTATTGAAATAAGAATCGCTGGTCAGTTTAAAAAATTCAATAAGGTAAACCTCTGGCCCTGCCGGGGGACTCACTGGTTTGACATCATATTCTTAGGCCATTGCCTTGATGTAACAAACAGCACGGTAATGCCGCACTCTCACTTATATAGGAAGCTAATGACGCTTACCAAACTAGGGAAGCAACAACCGTTTCTCACTTACGCCAGAAGCTAATGCCGTAGATCGATTTAATTAGCCATTGGCTATTTCCTGACATTTTAATCATTTTCAAGAAAAGTATCTAAATTCATGAATAGTGACTATTGATGCACGCATCCCCATTAATATAACTAAAGCTCCCAATCTTCAATCGCAAGACCTTTTACTCGGCTAAACTCACCCGTGTTATGCGTAATCAACGTGACGTGGTTGGCACGTGCAATCGCGGCAATCATTAAATCATTAGCGCCAATCAAACACCCTTGGGCGGTTAGATCAGCACGAATCTGTGCGTAATGTTCTACAGCAGCATCATCAAAATCAAAGCTTTGTAACGGTGCAAATAATTTTTGTAGCAGTTGTAGATTATTTTCTTTGTACTCGCTGCGCAATGCTCCAAACAAAAGCTCTGCCTTGACCACACTGCACAAAGCGATGTCAGTAGGGCTATATTTTGCAAAATGCTGGCGCGCATTTAAATTTTTGCGTTGCCATAACTGAATGCAGGCATTGGTGTCTAATAACCGTATCAATTGAAACTGTTCCGCGTTTCAAGCACTAACTCAGTGGGTCTAATTTGCGGTCCGCCTTGCCATGCATCGAATAAATCAAAATAGCCTGCTGGCCATTGATTTTGTGCGTCCGTTTCGCGCTTAACAAGGTTAGCCAAATATTTAGAAAGCGGTAAATTAGCCTTCTTTGCCCTTATCCGTATTTGCGTTTCAACTTCATCTGGGACATAAAAGTGCAATTGGGACATGATTTTAACTCCATATATGTGCTATATGTGAAATGTAGACTCTATTCGTTTCATTGTCAACGGTTAGCAATACTATTAAGCATCATAATGAAAGTGGGGTATTCAGCTAAATGCTGTGCTTATCCTCGCCAAGGGAGAGATGGCGCCAAAATATCCAGAGATGCAGGCGCTTTATTACGAAGATTGGGTGGTGCGGCGAACCCCTGCTTCACATTTTTAGGCTTGGGGTTG
>CAINBI010000030.1 GCA_903846555.1 uncultured Pseudomonadota bacterium | reverse complement strand
TGATTACCTAACAATAAGCAATCTAGCCGCGCATAAAATTGCGTGCCATCCGCACGGCGCATTTTGATTTCACAGCGTTTACTTTTTCCGTGTTGCATCACGCAGTTAAAGTGTTGATGCCAACGGTCGCCGTCTTCTGGCTCTATAAAATGGGAAAAACGTTGTTTAATCAGCTTTGGACGATTTTCACCCAACAAATGTGCACTAGTCAGATTAGCTTCGATTATTGAGCCATCTTCACTTAAGGTTAAATACCCCACTGGGGAAAATTCGTAGAGGCTGACATAACGATTAAGTGATGCCTCAAGCGCTAGTTTGGTCCGCAGCAACTCTTCATTCTGCATCTCCAACTCAAGCTGATGCACGGGAAGCTCTTGCAGAATTTCGTTCTCATGGCTAACGGCATGGGTCGCAGGGGATGCTGTACTTTCTTCCGAGATTTTCTTTTCAGCCGCTAGTCGTAAATTTGAACTGGGCAATTTGGTCGGCTTATGCTCCATAATGCATGAACTAAGGATATCAGTGGGTTAAGCACGGGCTTGTACAAAAAACGCGACCGCCGAAGCCACGCAAAACCACCGCCTAAAATTACAGATGCCCTAATTTGGCCATGCTGGCGAATGAGGGCATGTTCAAACTGTTAATAAACTCCTCATCGGTTTGGATTGACTTCAGCACATCATTACCTGTTAAAAAGCCGCGTTGCTTAGCATTTCGGTACGCCGAATTGGCAAAAACACGCGCATGCTTATCTGTAAAAGAATCACTTTCACGCGAATTACCTTGCTGCTTATTTTTATCACCCGCCGCATGTCTCATCACCATTTCTCCCAAAATCAATTTTTAACGCACTAGAAGCAAAACTTCCAGCAATTGCCAATCTCTAGGTCTACCATCTAAACCAATCACCCAATGACGCCTTCCGACCAACATTTGCATCGTAACCGCGTGTAAACCAGTGGGCAATCATTTAAAAATAGAAATAAATTGATACTAAATGGTTATTAAAAATAACCATTTATGGGGGAGTGTTCAGTAGGCTGAAGCATTAGGAAAGCGTAATTTCTCCATACTTAAAAGCATGGGGAAATTGCGTTTATAGCTGTTCCGTCAAATAATCCGATGTTAGCGCCAATTTTTAATCATCGTCATGCCGACGAAAGTCGGTATCCAGTGTCGTAAGTCACTAGATTCCGTGTCAGACCGTAAAAGGTCTTCACCGTGAAATATATGTGATAAAGCACATTATTCACACGCGAAAGCACGGAATGACGGTTTATTTAGTGGAATAGCTATAAGCAGTGATTGATAATTATTGATCAAACGTAATCAGGTAACTACGGAGATTATCTGACTGACTATCCAAGCCGAGTTTTTTGCGGATTTTTTTTCGGTGTATGCTAATCGTTTCTGGTGAAAGCGATAAAGTTGCAGCAATCACTTTGGTAGAAAAACCTTCTCTAACCATTGTTGCCACCTGAATTTCTTTAGGCGTCAAACTACTGTAAGCCGAAGAAATGCTGGTTGGGTTACCATAAGTTTCAATCAACCGTTGCAAATTAGCCTCTAGTGTATTGATGATACGTATTTGCTTGAGATCTTGATTACCGCTTTTTAATCGATGTAAAAATGGCATCACTTCTAGCTTAACTTCTTGCGACAGCAAGCTTTTAGCATCAAAATTTTCTGTCCTGCGCATTTTTATCATCACTTTGAGTGCGGTATTCACATCTTCGGTCTCGCCCTTAACCGCTGTCAGTTCAGCCTCTGTATTTTTGACCTTTTTCTCTAGGCGTTTCTTATCTTCTAGCAGTACTTTTTCTGCTTGTTTTTGCACGGTGATGTCTAAAAATGAGCCTACATAATTCGTGGTCCTCCCTTCCGCATCAATCACGGCTGTCACCATCATGAAGCATGGAAATATCTCACCACTTTTGCGTTGGTTCCAAATTTCGCCCTGCCAAAACTGCTCGCGGCCAATTGTCTCAAACATCGCTTTAAAAAAAGCGGCATCATGCTGACTGGACTTAAGGAGCCCAGCCTTTTTGCCTATCATCTCAGCCACGCCATAGCCCGTTATGCGTGAAAACGCCTGATTAACACGGATAATAATATTATGACTATCCGTCACCATAATGCCTTCTTGCCCCTCAAAAGCGGTAGCGGCAATACGTAGATCTTGCTCGACTAATTTTTGGGCGGTAATGTCGGTATGTGTGCCGATTAAGCGCTTAGGTTTTCCGTCATCGTTTCGGCTAACCACGATACCTCGCGATAAAATCCACTTGTAAGTGCCATTTTTACACTGCAAGCGATGTTGGTTGCTATAACTAGGCGTTTTACCCGCTAAGTAAGCTTGTATATCAGCAAGCGACTGTTTTAAATCATCGGGATGAACATGATCTTCCCATGCTTTAAACTCACTTTTAAACTCTTCATCGCTAAAGCCTAGCATAGACTTCCATTGCTTGGAATAATGCACTTGCCCAGTATTAACATCCCAATCCCACATACCATCGCCAGAGCCTTTAAAGGCAAAGTTAAGCCGCTGCTCACTCTCTTTTAATGCCTCTTCAATGCGCTTGCTCTTGGTGATGTCGGTTAAAGTAATTCTAAAGGTAACCGTGCCATCCTCGGCTTTTACATGTAGCGCATCGACATGTACATAGCTTTTTGTGTCGTCGTCACGCCGAATCTGCATGTCGTAACTTTGCTGCGCTTCATTTTGCATTAAGCGTACTAAGCGTAGATTAAATTGGTCACTGTACTCTGGCGCAATGTACCTTGAAAACGGCTGTAACAGTAACTTTTTACGCTCGGTGCCTAATAGTTCCGCGCCAATAAAATTCACTTCGGCAATCAAGCCTTTATCGGTCAACGTAAGGTAGCCTATAGGCGCAAATTCAAATAAATCAACATAGCGGTCGCGTGATTCTTCTAAAGCAACATGCGCTTGCCGCAGCTGCTCATTTTGCATTTCCAGCTCAATCTGGTGCACTTGCAGCTCATGTAAGATCGTATCGGCAGTGGTTAAGTTTCTAACTGGGGGCTTAGCCAACAGTAACTCCGCTTCAACGCGATAATCATGTTGCACATAAGGTGCTTTAGGTTTTTCTGGCGGCCGCTTATCACTCATTTGACCTCCTCCATTGCCAATAATAATAATTGAATTTGCCCCATTTTGCTGGCGATACGGCGTGCATTTAGCAACATTTTTTTATGCCCAATCGTAGGAAAATCATGCTCAACCAAGTAGCTTTCAAAAATCTCACCCCTATTTAACACGCCATCTAGCAGCATGCGTAGTGCTGGAATATCCCATTGCCCGTTGCCTAGGTCATATATCGACCTGCTCATCACTTCATTGGCTTGCACTTTAAAAACCTGATAAAACGAATGACTTGCACAAACCGCCTGCAAAGTATCATCTAGCACTAAAAGCGGTTCGCGCACGATATTGACAATGCCTTCGGCCATTTCTAAGGCTTCCTTTTGGGCAATGGCATCTACGCGCTGGGTAATGTCGGTAAAAGTGAGGACTACGCCTTCAATCACATTATCTAAGCTGCGATAAGGCTGAATGCGCACTAAGCACCATCTGCCATCAGTCGTACGCATTTCATATTCATAAGGCACTAAGGAGTCCAGCACGTTTTGCGCTTGCATCAATAAATCTGCGCCCTCTAAATCGCTTTTAATGTCACCTAAATGTCGGCCTACATCAGATTGTGTTAGCCGATACACACGCATTGCCTCGCGCGTAAAGCGTCGAATATGCATGTGCTGATCTAGAAAAACAATGCCGGCACTGACGTTATCCAGCAGGTTTCTCATGTCATTTTGCATGTCGGACAACTGCTCTATTTTAGATTCCAGCTCGGCATTAACCGTAATGAGCTCCTCATTGAGCGATTGCAATTCTTCTTTTGAAGTTTCTAACTCTTCATTGGTAGACTGCATTTCTTCATTGGTAGATTGCATTTCCTCGTTGCTGGAAAGCATTTCTTCACTGATCACTTGCTGCGCCTCTATAGTGGCTTGCAGGGTTTCTTTAGTGTTCGATAGCGCTTGTTCTAAGGCATCAATCTGTTGTTGCGCACTGCTTTCTGCGGCGCGTACGCGAGGCTTGCTTTTACGAGGTGCTGCACTGGCCACATCCTGAAAACTCAATAGCAAAATACCGTCGCTTGCATATGCGCTTGGCTGCCGGCGTAGACTAAAACTGACGATAGAAAAGTCGCCATTAGTTTTAACCGAAACCTCTTTATTCACGGTAGGTAAACCCTCGCTGACCGCTGCAATAATCGCTGCCCGCAATTCCAGCTGCAAGCCTTCACGCGCCATTTCTACCACATTAAGTGTTGCCTGGCCTGGCGCTGGGCGCAAGTACCGACCAGTTTCGCCATGCACATATAAAATATTGCCCTGCAAGTCCATGACCACTGAAGCGGGGGCATAAAGCTGAAGCAATAAGCGTTTAGCCAGCTCAGAAAAATTAATGGCGCTAGGGGGTTTTTCTACCACCATCGGCATTTTGCTTAATCCAGTGCTAAGCCATGACAAACCATCCTTAAATAATTTTCGGTCAGAAGCAATGGTGTGCTTGGCACGGTAAATTTTAGTCTTACGGCTAATCGGCTCAAACAACTCGGTATGATTACCGATGCTTTCTGAAGGCGAAACGACCAGTACGCCACTAGGTTTTAGTGAATAATGAAACGTAGGAATCAAGCGATTTTGCAATATCGGCTCAAGATAAATCATCAGGTTGCGGCAGCTGAGTAAATCTAATTTTGTAAACGGCGGGTCTTTAATGACGTTTTGCACGGCAAACACTACCATTTCACGAATCTCTTTTTTTACCCTGAAGCCAGTGTCTTCTTTAACAAAAAATCGACGTAGTCGCTCTAGGCTAACGTCTTGGGCGATATTGGGTAAATACAGCCCAACACGCGCCGCAGCAATAGCATCATCATCAAGATCTGTTGCGTAAATTTGCGTTTTAAAAGCCTGATGACTTTCATCCATCAACTCACGTAGCAATATGGCAATAGAGTAAGCTTCTTCACCCGTGGCGCAGCCTGCAACCCACACCCGAAAAACATAATCTTCAGGTTTATCTGTCAAAAGTGCGGGTAAAACATTCAATTTCAGCTCCGCAAACATATCAGGGTCACGAAAAAAACTGGTTACGTTAATTAATAATTCTTTGAACAACAACTGCACTTCAGCAGGATGTTCTTTCAAAAATCGCACGTAAACTTCGGTATTTTCAATATTGTGTATTGACATGCGCCGCGCTATACGCCGGGTAATGGTGGTTTTTTTGTATTGAGAAAAATCGTGGCCGCAGTCGCTACGCAATGCCATTAAAATACGAGAGATACCGCTCAGATTTAATGGTGAAGGTTCATCCTGCCGCATAATCAGGTGATGCAAATCACCCATCAGCGCATCTGGCATCTCCTCTGCGGGCAACACCTGTGTGGCGTAACCTGCATGAATGGCGCTTAAAGGCATGCCGTTAAACTTAGCTGTTTCTGGCGTTTGCACTAGCGAAATACCGCCAGCGCCCAAAATTGCGCGTAACCCCAAAGTGCCGTCTGTACCCGTGCCAGAAAGTACAATGCCGACAGCCCTTTCACCACATTCTTCGGCCAATGACCGCATAAATGTATCTATCGGCAAGCGCTGACTACGCGGCTCGGCAGGCATATTTAGTTGCAGCTTTCCGTCAAAAATCGCCATTTCACGATTGGGCGGTATCACGTAGAGATGGTTGGGCAAAACTTCCATTTGGTCTTGCGCCTCTAGCACTGGTAGGCTGGTTGTGCGCTGCAAAATTTGTCCGAGAATGCTCTCATGAGTAGGATCAAGATGCTGCACCAGCACAAAAGCCATGCCAGAATCCGCTTTTACATGGCGAAAAAACTGTTCAAAAGCCTCTAACCCACCAGCAGAAGCGCCCATACCGATAATCGGAAAGCTACCATTGCGCAAGCTCTTATCTGGCGTTTGGTCTGTCGCTTTTTGGGCGGCTATCTTGCTTGATTTTTTTGCCGTCATTATTCAATCCATATACTTATTGATGATGTTTACACCCTGCGGATTCTAAACCCAAGCAGGGTAAAATCGCTTGTAATTAGGTATAAGTATACCCATGTTTAACGCCATCAATACCATAATTTTTCTATATAAATCACTCCAGAACCCTACAGCTAAAACACTGGGTGGTGACATACCGAGGTAGAAACTTTTAGACGCTGTTTGACAGAAGCTAAATCGGGCATATTCCATCTATCGCCAGAATGACTGCTGTAGGCTGCGCCACTCACCGCCCATCGATTGCTGGAGATATGCGCGACATTAACCCCTAGCGCCATGCGTAGCGCTTCTTTGACTTTAAGTACAAATAAGCAACTAAAATCGTATACTTTATAGTGCCATCTACACATAGAATTGTTATTATTGAGCCTAATTAATTTAGGTGCATGTTAATGAGCGCATATCGCGATATTGAAGCAAAAGACTTGGTCAAGATGATGGCAAACCAGCCATTGCTATTGGTAGATGTACGTAACGACGATGAAGTTGCGCGCGGCATGATTGCTGGCGCGATTCACATCCCCCTAGCATCATTGCCTGTGCAGTACGAATCTTTAACAAAGGCAGAAACTATCGTGTTTTATTGCCATAGCGGCGTGCGCTCGGCCCATGCCGCTGACTTTGCCGCGAATAAAGGCTGCAAAAATGTTTATAATTTAGTGGGTGGTGTGTTGGCTTGGGCCAAGGCTGGGCAGGCCTTTGTAGCCAAAGGTGAAGGGAAGCAGAAATAATGGAACATGCCTATGAACAATTCTCAGTAACCACAACTCCATCGGTAGGAGCGGCGCCTCGCCGCGAAAAATGGCGCAACTTTCACCGTCACCATCGCGGCGAGGCGCCGCTCCTACAGAAAATGGCTATGCTTGGCGTTTCCTGGACCACCTAACCTGAAAATAGTATAGAGGCATATAATGGAATTTGATAAAGAAGTGGATGCCAGCGGCCTAAAATGCCCTTTACCAATTTTGCGCTGTAAAAAAAGCTTGAGCGAAATTAGCGCAGCGCAAATCTTAAAAATCATTTCAACCGACCCAGGTTCAGTTAAAGACTTTAACGCCTTTTGCATGCAAACGGGTCATGAGCTGTTGCAGCTTGACTCAACGGACAGCACCTTCACCTTTTACATCAAAAAACGCAGTAGTTAAGCTGAAAATTAACGCCTACTTGTTGCTAGAGATCATGTCCTGAGAGGCGCGTATCTATTGGCTCGCAGGGCATCTGTTTTTAGCGAGTTGTGTTAGCCAACTCATGGTTAGACTGGCTTATTTAAGCCGGCGGCAACAAGACCATACAAAAAGGCGCCTTTCAGCGCCTTTTTGTTATTGCAGAACCATTACTTTGAGTGGCTACTGAAACTTAGCCAACTGACTTTGCAGTTTTTCTACACTGGCACTAAATTCTGCCACCCGCGCTTTTTCTTGCGCTACTACCGCAACTGGGGCGCGTGCCACAAAGCTTTCGTTATTAAGCTTGCCGTTTGCTTTGCTGATTTCACCTTCTAATCGAGCAATTTCTTTGCTTAGGCGCTCCTTTTCAACAGCAACATCAATCTCAACTTTTAGCATCAACTTAAAGTTATCAACCAGCATCACTGGCGCATCTGCTTCTGGCAATTCTGCCACCACAGAAACGTCCTCCAGCTTAGCCAAAGCCTTTAAATAAGGCGCATAAAGTGCCAGCTTACCAGCATCGCCCGCTGCGATTAACGGCACACGCGCTGCTGGTGAAATGTTCATTTCACCACGTAAACTGCGGCATGCGTCTACCGCTTGCTTGAGCAAAGCAACCCATGATTCTGCGGCTGCATCTATCTTGTTTTCTTGAGTTTTAGGATAAGCTTCCAGCATAATGCTCGCGCCAGTTTTGCCTGTCATTGGCCCAATTGTTTGCCAAATTTCTTCAGTAATAAAAGGCATAATCGGGTGCGCTAAACGTAGTATCGTTTCCAAAACCCTTAATAAAGTACGGCGTGTCGCGCGTTTTTCTGCATCGCTACCCTGCTGCACCTGTACTTTTGCCAGCTCCAAATACCAATCGCAGTATTGATCCCACACAAATTCGTAAATGGCTTTTGCTGCCAAATCAAAGCGGTAGTCGGTAAAGGCTTTTTCAACTTCAGCTTCGGTATGTTGCAAGGCTGAAACAATCCAACGATCTGGCTGTGAGAAGCTTAAATAACCGTCAGGCTGAGTGCGGCAATCTTCCATGCCGCAATCTTCACCCTCTGTATTCATCAGCACAAAGCGCGTGGCATTCCACAATTTATTACAAAAGTTTCGGTAACCATCGCAACGCTGTAGATCAAACTTAATATCACGACCCGGGCTGGCAAGCGCAGCAAAGGTGAATCTTAAAGCATCCGTTCCATAAGCATTGATGCCATCAGGGAATTCTTTACGCGTGTGCTTCTCAATTTTTGGCGCGTCTTTTGGGTTCATCAAACCAGTGGTGCGCTTTTTAATTAAATCTTCCAGGCTGATACCGTCAATCAAATCAATCGGATCCAGCACGTTGCCTTTAGATTTGCTCATCTTTTGGCCTTCGGCATCACGAATCAAGCCATGCACATACACATGTTTGAACGGAATTTTTCCGGTGATGTGCGTGGTCATCATCACCATACGCGCCACCCAGAAAAAGATAATGTCGAAGCCTGTCACTAGTACGCTAGACGGCAGATATTGTTGCAAGGCTTGATTTTGCGCATCAATCGCCTCATCGCCAGTCCAATCCAAGGTTGAAAATGGCCATAAAGCAGATGAATACCAAGTGTCTAGCACGTCATCGTCACGCTTTAAGTTACCAGTGTAACCATCTTTAGCGGCAACTTGCTGAGCTTCTGCTTCATCGTGCGCTACATAGACTTTTCCATTATCGCCATACCAAGCCGGAATCTGATGCCCCCACCATAACTGACGCGAAATACACCAATCTTGAATATTGTTCAGCCATTGGTTATAAGTGTTCACCCAGTTTTCAGGGTAAAACTTAATTTCACCGCTTGCTACTACGTCTAAGGCTTTTTGCGTGATGCTTTTACCTGATTCATCAGGTTTACTCATAGCAACAAACCATTGATCGGTCAGCATAGGCTCAATAATCACGCCAGTACGGTCGCCGCGCGGCACTTTGAGTTTGTGTTTATCGGTTTTAACTAAATAACCTTGCGCGTCTAAATCTGCCACTACTTGTTTACGCGCAACAAAGCGCTCTAAACCTTGATATTGCTGTGGTGCGGCATCGTTCACAAAGCCTTCTAACGTGAGTATGCCTATCATGGCCAAACCATGACGCTGCCCCACCGCATAGTCATTAAAATCATGCGCTGGCGTCACTTTTACCACGCCCGTACCAAATTCTTTATCCACATAATCATCGGCAATAATGGGGATTTCGCGGTCGCATAAAGGCAGTTTTACATGCTGGCCAATCAGGTGCATATAACGCTCATCTTCAGGATGCACCATCACCGCCACGTCACCCAGCATAGTTTCTGGGCGCGTTGTGGCCACGGTTAACGTGCCCTCACCATTGGCCAGCGGATAGTGGATGTGCCACATAAAGCCATCTTCTTCTTCCTGCACCACTTCCAAATCAGAAACGGCGGTGCCTAATTTCACATCCCAATTTACCAAGCGCTTGCCGCGATAAATCAGGCCTTCGTTATACAAACGCACAAAAGTCTCGGTCACAGTTTTATTCAAACCTTCATCCATCGTAAAGCGCTCTCGGCTCCAATCTGGCGAGGTGCCTAAACGGCGCATTTGCTTGGTTATGGTGTTGCCTGAGTATTCTTTCCACTCCCAGACTTTTTCTAGGAATTTTTCACGGCCTAAATCGTGGCGCGATACGCCTTGTGCATCCAATTGGCGCTCAACCACAATCTGCGTCGCAATGCCCGCATGGTCAGTACCAGGTTGCCATAGCGTATTATCGCCACGCATACGGTGATAGCGCGTCAGTGCGTCCATCAGCGTTTGGTTAAAGCCATGCCCCATGTGCAAAGTGCCGGTAACGTTGGGCGGCGGTAGCAATATGCAGAAATTATCTTTAACTTCTGGATTTAAGCCAGCTGCGTAATAACCTTTACTCTCCCAAAACTCATACCAGTGACTTTCAATGGTTTTTGGGTCGAAGGATTTAGCAAGCTCGCGGCTTAACTCTTGTGTGGGTGTGTTTGTAGTAGTCATATAAGCGAGATTTTACCACAGCCGCTTTTATCACCAAGTACGGTTAATTAAAGTGCGGTAAATTAGAGTACGGTAAATTAAATATGGCGCAGGCGTATGAATTTGGCGCGAACGTTCGAGCGTTTTTACTTTAGATTTAGATCAGTTTAAGGTTGATTTAAACCAATTTAAAATAAGCCATCAACAATAAAGCCAGTACACCTAAATGCACCATGCTCCAAAATTGATATTGATTTCGCAATGCCTGCGGCGAAAGCGCTGAAATTAAAAACAACTGGCCTTCTGCGGGCTTAGCTAAGGTGTAAATTTCATTATGGGCGCGCATTTGATGGCGAATTTCCACTTCATGCCGCGCCTCAGCCCGCGCATTTTCCCATTCTTGCATATCTATTTTGCCATTACGGTCTTGGTCAAAACGGAGTAACAATTTAATCGGATTAGCCTTCCAGGTCGCCAACAACACACCTACATCACGACCAATCGCCTCTGGTGACTTGTAGTGATGTAATGTATCTAGATATCCGAGTAAATATAGACGCTTCCCCGCAGGCAAATACTCCTCAACATAGCGATGTGCATTTTTATAGAGGGTACGCTTTTCGCTGTAAATGACTTCCGCGCCCTTTGGGTTCACCATACAATTGCCTGAACTATCTTGCAGCTGAAACAAGTGATCACTTTCCGCATATTCCAACAACATAGGTGGTTTATTGTCATCGCTTTGATTAGAAAATACCCACGACCGATACCAAACGCAATGAATGCCATGAAATGGTGTTTTGAGCGCTTGTGGAGATGATGCCACACCATGTAGCTCGATATAGCCCTGCGCCGCAGCTGCTATTGAGGAAATTGGCGCTTCAGTGATTTTAAGCAGGCGCCTGTAATTAAATGCTAGCGCAATGAGGCTGGCAATCATTGCTGCGCTAAGTAGCTTCCCCCATACATCATGGTTGCTGCTAGTTAAATGCAACAAGTATGCGGCGTAAAAAATACCTAAATAAACCCCTGTCGCAATTAAGTCAACAATATGGCCTGACAGGCTTTTAAACATGCGGGGGGCGGTAAATATAGAAGCTAAGGTTTATTTA
Organism: uncultured Pseudomonadota bacterium; assembly: GCA_903846555.1. Lineage (GTDB taxonomy): Bacteria > Pseudomonadota > Gammaproteobacteria > Burkholderiales > Methylophilaceae > Methylotenera. Next base: position 1,108 of record CAINBI010000030.1, on the reverse strand, counting down.
ACAACTAAACCTTAAAACGCGCGTTCACATCTACATCTTGTAATTCTTCATCCGTGAATTTCAGCATTTCTGCGTGTTCAAAGTTAAATAATCCAGCAACGATAAGATCAGGAAACTGCTTGATACGCACATTGTTATTGTTGACTGAATCATTATAAAACTCACGGCGATCAGCAATTTGATTCTCTAACCCAGTAATTCTACTTTGTAAGTTAATAAAATTTTGATTCGCTTTTAAATCAGGATAACTTTCTGCAACCGCAAACAGACTCCCTAAGCTGGCTTGCAAACCAGCTTCTGCCTTGCTTAAACTAGCCATATCTTGCGTTTGACGAGCGGCATCAGCACCCATGCGTGCTTGAATCACTTTTTCTAACGTTAGCGCCTCGTGCGTCATGTAGGCTTTACAGGTGTCAATTAATTTTGGCAGCTCATCATTACGCTGTTTAAGCAGCACGTCAATATTTGCCCAAGCCTTTTCAACATTATGCTTAATGCTCACAAGGCTATTGTATGTAATTACAAAGTACAGCACGACTACCGCTACGATTACCCAAGTTATCATCACAATTTCTCCGTTATTTCTTGTATTGTAGCTTATGTCTTGCGATTATTATCTTCACCCAGCACCAGTGACCGTACTTTCTCCCAATAGCGTGAAAATCGTTTCAACCGCTGTTCGCTAACTTGATCATTAACAAACTTTGGCGGCGGCTTCTATTGTAGTGAAAATGGCGCCAACAATTCTTTATTTTCAGGTTAGGTGTAACTTGTATGATTACCTGCCCACACCACGAGCTGGCAGCACTTCATAAGCATCACCAAACCACACTTCTACCCCTTACATTTCATTCAGACTATCTGCCATAAATCTGCGGACCAAACACAAAAAAATTAGGGAATAGCTTTTTTAGAAAAGCAATGCTGCGTTGTTATGCCATAATGATTAGGCAATAATATTGTATGACTTAGTTAGTTCTCATCCATAAACACCATAAATTATCACTGGCGATCAATTAGCATGCTCTTATGATGCGAGTTTGCTTGCCCATTCTGGTTAAAATCAGCTCAACTTGGCTGCATTTAAGCAAGCAAGCGGCTTCTCAAT
>CAINBI010000029.1 GCA_903846555.1 uncultured Pseudomonadota bacterium | reverse complement strand
AGGTATTTAATATTTGTGATTTAATCGGATCGCGCTGCTGAATATTGCCCCATGAAATTGTGGTGAGCTGCGATTCAATGACGCTACGCATATTGCGTATCTCATTCAGCATTTCGGTCATTTGTGGATTTTGTTGTGAAGATTCTTTGTTTAGCAACAGCACTGAGGCTGCCGTTGGTTTTGCTGTGGTTTTGTTCTCGACTAATTCAGTGTTAGGCGCGCTCACTTTTTCAGCATCGGTAACTGCCGCTTGCACTAGATTCTTCTTTTGAAGTAGCGATAACAAGGTGGGCGGATCATTACTGTCATTAGTTTGTTGCTGATTTTGACTGATAGCATGACGCTGATTATCTTCTCTGGCTACCATGTTCTTCATATCTTGTTCTTTAAACGCCATGATTTCATTACCACCATTCATCGCGCGATTAGACAAGATGACGGCATCTTCGCCCAACTCTTTACGTACATAACTCAGCGCTTCGCGCGAGTTTTTGCCAAAAAATCGTTTTATGTTCATGCTGAACCTCCAATAAGACTAGTCACACGTATTGTTTTTGAATCTGGTAATTCGTCGTGAGATAACACGCGAAGGTTGGGTACTGCGCGGCGTAAGAATTTAGAGAGCGCAGATCGAAGCGTTGCAGAAACCAGTAATACGGGTGTCATGCCCATTTGTTCTTGTTGTTTTGCAGCGGCTTCTGCCTGTCTTGATAGTGTTTCTGCCATACCTGGCTCTATTGCAGAGCCGCTGACACCGTTGTTCTGCATGGCTTGCGTTAACAGGCGCTCTAAATTACTGTCCAGCGTCATGACTGTTACTTCGTTGCCTGTAGGGAATAGCTGTTGCACAATGGCGCGACCAAGTTGCACACGTACTAATGCAGTCAACTCGCTGGCATCTTGTGTTTGGGTAGCATATTCTGAAAGCGTTTCAACGATGGTGCGCATATCGCGAATATGTACGCTTTCAGTTAATAGGTTTTGCAATACTTTTTGTATCACAGATAGCGACATGACTTTCGGCACTAAATCTTCAACCAGTTTTGGTGAATCTTTACTGATATGGTCTAGCAACTGCTGTACTTCCTGACGACCTAATAGTTCAGCAGCATACATAGAAATAATGTGGTTTAAGTGCGTTGCAATCACGGTGCCAGCATCTACTACGGTGTAGCCCATGTTTTGTGCTTCGTCACGCATGTCACCGTCTATCCAAACTGCTGGCAGGCCAAAGGCGGGGTCGGTGGTTGTCAGGCCCGCTAAAGTGCCTGTTACCATGCCTGGGTCTATTGCTAAATATTGCCCATAATGTGATTCACCATTAGCAATATCCACGCCTTTTAGTGTAATGCGATAACTTGAGGGTCTAAGTTCTAAATTGTCACGAATATGCACTGTTGGAGCTAAAAAGCCGACTTCTTGCGCGAATTTTTTACGTAAGCCTTTAATCCGTTTCAGCAAATCACCACCTTGCGCTTTATCGACTAGTGGAATCAAACGATAGCCGACCTCTAATCCAACTAAATCTACGGGCGTCACATCATCCCAGCTTGCTTCTTCTGTTTCTGAAACCACTTCGGCTCTTTCTTCTACCACTGGTTCTGCATTATTTGCTTTTTTCTGCTCATTTATCATGTAGGCAATGCCAGCCAGTAAGGCCGCCAGCATTAGAAACGCAAAGTGAGGCATACTAGGAATAGCGCCCATGCCACCGATAATGCCCGCCGTGATATAAACAACTTTAGAGTTAGAGAATAATTGTGTGACTAACTGGCCGCCAATATCTTCATTATTTGCTACGCGAGATACCACCACACCGGCCGCTACAGAGATAATGAGTGATGGAATTTGAGCGACTAAACCATCGCCAATCGCCAGTAAAGTGTAGTTTTTAACTGCATCAGCAAATGCCATATCATGCTGCACAATGCCTACCACCAAGCCGCCAAAAATGTTGATGATAGTCACCATGATGCCAGCAACAGCATCACCCCGTACATATTTACTGGCACCATCCATTGCGCCATAAAACTCTGATTCCTGACTGACTTCAGCACGGCGACGGCGAGCTTCATCCTCACCTATCAAGCCTGCATTTAAGTCGGCATCAATCGCCATTTGTTTGCCAGGCATAGCATCTAAGGTAAAACGCGCACCAACTTCAGCAATACGACCTGCACCTTTAGTCACCACCGTGAAGTTGATAATGGTTAAAATCACAAATACCACAATGCCCACAGTATAGTTACCACCGATTAAAAAGTGTCCAAAGGCTTCAATCACTTTCCCTGCGGCATCTGGGCCGTTATGCCCGTCAGCTAATACCACGCGGGTTGAAGCTACGTTAAGTGATAAGCGCAGCATGGTGGTCATGAGCAGTACGGTTGGAAAAGCAATAAAATCGAGAGCTTTTTTAGTTTGCAGGCCGATGAGCAGCACCATGATAGAAAGCGCGATATTAAAGCTGAATAAAACATCTAAAACAACCGCAGGTAACGGCAATATCATCATCGATAACAGTAAGATGATAATCGTAGGTGCCGCTATGTTGCGGCTACCAAATTTATTCATCCATGCTGGTAAATTAAGTGAGTTCATTAAGCATTCACTCCCAACTCAGACAGCTCATTATTAACGGTACTAATTGCAGGCAATAGGCTATGTGGATCCAAAGCATCTGGCACTGGTATCGCTTTCGGTTCTTCTGGACGATTACCACCCTCTTTTTTGAAAAGACGCATTTGAAATACATAGGCTAATACTTCGGCTACTGCGGAATAAAGTGCTGCAGGAATCTCATCACCTAGCACAGTATGCGTATATAAAGCCCGCGCTAGCTTTGGCGCTTCTATTATTAGCACTTTGCTGTCTGTCGCAATTTCTCGGATTTTTAAAGCCAACACATCCGCACCTTTGGCAACCACTATTGGCGCGCTCATGCCTTCATCTTGGTATTTAATTGCAACTGCGTAGTGTGTTGGATTGGTAATCACAACATCGGCTTTAGGAATCTCTGACATCATTCTGCGCCTAGCCATTTCTCGCTGTTGCTGACGAATTCTCGCCTTAATTTCTGGATTGCCTTCAGATTCTTTTGACTCTTGACGAACTTCTTCTTTCGTCATTTTTAATTTATTTGCGTAATGATAAAGCTGGTAGGGCACGTCAATGGCTGCAATAAAAACCAAGGCGCTTACAATGGATAAAAATCCAGTGAGCATCAAGCTATTCACTTGCGAGATACTGCTTTTAAGCGGTAATAAAGATAGTTGTAAAATAGGCTCTAGGTCATTTGAAACAACGATGTATGCCACAGTTGCCACTAAAATGGTTTTAGCGATAGATTTAACCAACTCGACTGCCGATGTGCTGGAAAATAGATTACCCAAACCCCGCATTGGATTTAATCGGCTAAATTGCGGTACGATGGTTTTACCGCTAAATACCCAGCCGCCGACCAGCACTGGTGCTGCGATGGCTACAAACAGTAAGATCAATGCAAATGGTGCAAAGGCTAAGAGTAGTTCTGATAAGCCATCAGCAATTTTTACCAGTAATACAATAGGGTCGTAAGCGACAGCGCGATCAAAGGTTAAGCCTCCGATCATGGATGTTTTTAGTGCTTGGTTAAGATGGCCGCCCATCATCAGCAATACCATGCCTGCGGTAAATAGCACCGTCACAGTCGCAAGCTCGCGTGAGCGAGGTACGTCACCTTCTTCTCTGGCGCTTTCTAAGCGCTTGGACGAAGCCTGTTCTGTTTTTTCTAAATCGCTATCTTCAGCCATGTCGATTCCCAGTGTTATGAAATCCAGATGCCCGTCATTAAACAATCAATATTGTTAATGCGAAATTGCTACTGGAGGCTTACGTTCGTATATCGCCAAACTTCTTAACATTGGCTAAATACGCTCGTTTATTACATTCTTATATTTCTAGGTATCAATTATTAGGTGAATTGATGCGATTGCATCTTGAGAATAAAAGGGTTAAAACCACCCTTTCCTAAAGCCCGTGCATAGGTTTTTAAGATGTAAATGCTGTAAATAGGTATTTTTTTTATTTTTTTTATATTTAAAATCAAGTGGATATGAAATGTTTTGTAATTATTTTAAGTTATTTTTTAAATCACCCTAAATTTTACTAAATTGCTGCCGATAACTGCTCATTAGATGAAACCGATACTTGTTTTCATGTGCGACGTAACAATAAGCCTATATTCATTAATATTTCTGAATTAAGTGTTTAGTGTTAATGAAAATTACGGTTTAACCACAAAATATTAGGATATTTTTTTAATGACAACTGCCAGTTAACGCAATTATTACTGCACTTTATTGCTTTTTTTTATAGTTAAGTGCATGAAAAATATCATGATTACTTTAACCACGTAGGTGTTTGTAAGACAAACACCTACGTGGTTTTATTCGCTTGTCTTACCAAATAAACCGACAAACTCTGATTGTACGCACCTGCTAATAAGCACAAAGTACGTCACATACGTGAAGTACATAGTTGTTTAGGCATTTAGAACTGGGGAATTAAAATGAGCGAAAATGAAATAATGGCTGAAATAAAAGATGCTAACCTCAATTATCTGATGTTGGCGCAGCAATTAATCCGATCAGACAAAGCCACAGCAATTTTCCGCTTAGGTATCAGTAAGGATATTGCCGACTTACTTGAAGGCTTAAGTAATCTACAGTTACTCAAACTTAGTAGCACCAATATGATGTTAGCGCGCTTTCGGTTTGATGATAGCGCCATTTTGGGCATGCTTACCAATTACGCTAAAGATCGCACACAAGCGCATTTACATACGGCTATTTTAATGGCAGGGCAAACCGCAGAAGCAATATTATAAATATCGCCCTGTTTTTATAAGAAGTCCTGCTGATAAGTTTAAATGTACTGGATAGATAGTCAGGATAAATAGTGGCAAAAGTAGTGTATTCAACAGTCATAATTCACCAATAAAATGCTGCTGAACAATGGAGAGCGTTATGGAAAAGAAAAGCGTAGTCACTGAATCCGAGCAAATTCAACTAGCCATGCAAATGATTAAGCTTGGCGCAAGGTTGCAATTGCTGGAATCTCAAACAAGTTTATCTCGTGAACGCTTGATTAAGCTTTACAAGGAGCTTAAAGGTGTTTCGCCACCAAAAGGGATGTTGCCTTTCTCTACAGACTGGTTCTTAACTTGGCAGCCTAATATCCATTCTTCGATTTTCTTTAATATCTATAAATTTATGGTGGACTATACCGACGAAAAAGGTATCCACGCCATTATTAAAGCCTACAGCTTGTATCAACAACAAGTTGAGCGTGAGGAACAAGCCGAGCCTGTGTTATCCATGACACGCGCTTGGACATTGGTTCGTTTTGTAGAAAGCAAAATGCTAAAAATGCAAAGCTGTACTTGCTGCGGTGGTAGTTTTATTGTCAATTCTTACGATCTAAATCAAAGTTATGTTTGTAACTTATGCCACGTACCATCGCGTGCTGGAAAAACTAAAAAAGCTAAAGAACTGACTTATAAAATAGTTGCAATGCAAGCTTAAATTAAGGTTTTTAGTCTGGATAATCTACTCAATATATTTCTCTTGCTGCAATATGTACTTTAATAAGATGTTTCGTCACAGATGTTAGCGAGTAATCAAACTCTATTCAAAATGTGCAGAGCAACGAGGCGTTTAGCACCAGCCACGCTTGCTGTAGTGGTTCAATGTACAGCATTCATCACGCTCATCTTATCTTTAAATGTAATACACCTTATATTAGCTCTTAGTTTTAAAGCTGATTTAACCATCCCGATTTTTGTTTTAGTGCTGATGCAGGCGTTGACTGCTATGGCATTTTCTTACCTATTTGGTATGGCTAGCTGGTGGCGATGGATACACTTATGTTTTCCAATAGCTGTATGGGCTATGTCGCATTGGCCTGTTCAGAATGAAATTTATCTAGCTGGTTTCGTCGTTAGTTTAAGTTTGTTTTGGACGACATTTAGAACTCAAGTACCGTTTTTCCCATCACGCCCAATTGTTTGGCAGCAAGTCGCCAAGCTTATTCCGCAAGATAGACCTGTGAGACTCGTAGACATTGGTAGCGGTCTGGGAGATCTGTCCATGCACATTGCTAAAAGGAGACCTGATAGTCATGTAGAAGGTATAGAAATTGCGCCACTACCTTGGATCATTAGTTATGTGCGCGCCAAAATTAGCAGTTCATCTGCAGTGTTTAAGTTAGGTGATTACCAAGCGCTTAACTTTGCTAATTACGATGTTATTTTTGCCTACCTATCGCCTGTAGCCATGCTTAATTTATGGGAAAAAGCACATAAGGAAATGTTACCTGGCAGTATATTAGTAAGTCTAGAGTTTGAAATTCCAGGGGTTACGCCTAGTCTTTGTATTGCTGGTCATGGGCTGTCTCCAATCTTGTATATTTGGAAAATAGCTTAACTTTTTTAATTTCTGTACGCTTCATTATGCCGTTATGAAAAGTACCAAATGAATTGTAAGCCCTAAAATATCCCTTTAATCCACGAATTGATTTTTGCACCGCATTGCTATTATTTAGATAATAAGCCGCAGGAAATAATATTTCCTATTCTGGAGTCCGCAAGTATGTTGGTTATCGTAGGTTATATAGTCGTGATGGGCGCCGTTTTTGGTGGTTATGCGCTTGCGGGTGGTCACTTGGGCGGCTTAATGCAACCGTTAGAATTATTGATGATATTTGGAGGGGCATTCGGTGCTTTTGTTGTTGGTAATGACATGAAGGCAATTAAAGCGACCTTGAAAGCGTTGCCAACCTTGTTTAAGGGCTCAAAATACAATAAAGCGCTTTACATGGATCTGCTAGCTTTGTTGTTTGAGATTTTATCTAAAATTCGTAAAGACGGCATGATGTCGATTGAAAGTGATGTTGAAAACCCAGAGGCCAGTCCATTATTCAGTAAGTATCCAAAATTACAAGATGATCATCACCTGATTGAATTTATTACCGACTATTTACGCTTGATGGGCTCTGGCAATATGGACGCGTTTCAGATTGAAAATTTGATGGATAACGAAATTGAAACGCATCACATGGAAGGCCATGTGCCAGCGCATTGCCTTGCCAAACTGGGCGATGGTTTACCTGCTTTTGGTATTGTGGCAGCAGTGATGGGCGTGGTGCATACGATGGAAAATGTAGCACTTCCGCCAGGTGAGCTTGGTATTCTGATTGCACATGCGCTTGTTGGTACTTTCCTAGGGATTTTACTGGCTTATGGATTTGTAGGACCACTTTCTGGCGTGTTAGAGCAAAAATTAGAAGAGAGTACCAAAATGTATAACACGGTGAAAGTGACATTGCTCGCTAGTTTGAATGGCTATGCACCCGCTATTGCCGTTGAATTCGGTAGGAAAGTTCTTTATTCAACAGAGCGCCCAGGTTTTGCTGAGCTTGAAACTCACGTTAAGCAAGCTAGAGGTAAGTGATAGATGCTAACTCAGAAAATAATGGCTGATTGCAGAGCATGTCATGGCTGAAGTTCGCGTTAGACCGATTGTTGTTAAAAAGATTAAAAAAACAGCGGCAGGCCATCATGGTGGTGCGTGGAAGATCGCTTATGCCGACTTTGTGACGGCAATGATGGCGTTCTTTTTGTTGATGTGGCTTTTAGGATCCACTTCAAAACCACAGTTAGAAGGTATTTCACAATATTTTAGAACGCCATTAAATGTAGCGTTAATGGGTGGTAGTTCAGTGGGGGCCAGTGACACCTTAATTAAAGGTGGTGGAGGCAAAGACATGACTAAAAAGCAAGGACAGGTAAAACCCGTTGATGGACCTAATGGTAAGAAAAAAGTGGTTGAAATAGATGATATGAAAAAAGCACTAGAAAAAGCTGAAAAAGTAAAACTTGAAGAGCTTAAAAAGAAAATTGAAAAAGCGATTGAAGATAGTCCGACATTAAGTAAGTTTAAGAGCCAGCTTTTATTGGACATTACTACTGAAGGCTTGCGTGTGCAGATTGTCGATGATCAGAACCGACCTATGTTTAACTCTTCTAAGGCCGAAATGCAGCCTTACGCACAAGTTATTTTGAAGCAAATTGGAGAGATGCTAAATGGCGTTACCAATAAAATAAGTCTATCTGGCCACACGGATGCAACACCTTACCCCAATGGAGAAAAATCATATAGTAATTGGGAGTTGTCAGCAGATCGGGCCAATGCTTCTAGGCGCGAACTCATCGCGGGCGGTATGGATGAAACAAAATTATTGCGTGTGGTCGGGCTTTCCTCAGCATCTTTGTTTGATAAAGAGAATCCCTTTAACGCTAATAACCGCCGCATCAGCATTATTATTATGAATAAAAAAGCTGAAGAAAATGCATTAAAAGATGATGGTGCGGTTAGCGTTGCTTCAGATGCAAGCCATGAAGACATTGGTAGCGCAGTGCTTGCGCAACCTCTGCCAGTAACAAGAAAGTTGAATTAGTTGGTTTTATTGGATGTATTCATCTAATTGATATTAAGTATTTAGGGACATAATTGTATGCATATGAAAACATTAGCAACAGCAGAATTGCGAAGCTTACTCACGGCAGTGTCTGATCACGGTCAGCGGCATTTGTGCGAGGTGGCGGTTGATTTACAGCAAATCAATGGTTTGCAAAATGATGCCGTTGAAAATCTAGGGCTGAATTTTATGGCTGTGCATAAGCTCGTTTGTGACCAACAAAACTTTATTGAACGCTTAATGACGGCGCATCAGTTTGATAGCGAAGATGCAGAGCAACTTGAAGCGTTAAAGCAGAGGATTGGTGATGAAATGTGCGCCGTAGTGACTGGCTTACAATTCCAAGACCTAACAAGCCAATTGCTGGCAAAAACGATTAATCATGTGAACGGGTTAAAAGACCTACTTAAAGAGTTGGGTAATCAAAGTGACGAAATAAACCCAGAGCATGAGCATGAAATGATAGTCAAGTTTCTTGAAGGTATGAACCATAGTTTAGATGCTGGGAGTAGTGCGCTTTCAGGGGGGTTGAAGCATTCGGTAGGGCAGCAAGATATGGCTTCTGGCGACATCGATCTATTTTAGATTAGTGGCTAAACTTCAGGAAATACCCGCCGTTATATACAGGTTGAGTAGTAGTGGACTTTTCAAAACACCTAAAAGTGCATAGTGGTGACTGATGAACATTTTTGAATGGAAGAGCTTCGGTGTTCAAAGTCTTTAAGGTGGTCTGATACCGATTCTAGTCGGGATGACGAGTTTTAATTTTAATCAGAGATTTCTTAACTTACTGGTATTTTGAAATTTTTAGTACCTTATTAACAACGAACTAGATTTACAACGAAAAAGTGAGCGTATGAAATGGCAAAAACAATTCTAGCAGTCGATGACTCAGGTTCTCTTCGCCAGATGGTGGCCTTTAGTCTAAAGGCTGCGGGTTATGATGTGATACAGGCAGTTGACGGGCAAGATGGTTTAACTAAAGCCACGGAAAAGACGGTTGACCTAGTGCTTACCGACCAAAATATGCCGATTATGGATGGATTAACGCTGATTAAGCATCTGCGTGGGTTAAGTTCTTATCAAAAAGTGCCAATTCTAATGCTTACCACGGAGTCAAGTGATGAAATGAAAGCTAAAGGAAAAGCTGCAGGTGCTAATGGCTGGTTGGTAAAGCCGTTTGACCCCAAGCGCTTGATCGAAGTAGTGCAAAAAGTTATTGGATCTTAACTGTATTTGTAGATGTGGCCTTTAGTCCACTAAATAATACCGGTTATAGGCTACGAATTTTCGTGATGTAAAGATACCTCCTTCACAAGGGTCGTGTAGAAAATAAAATTGGGTAGCAGAATAAATACAGATGGAGTGCGGCAATGACAATTGATATGAGTCAGTTTTATGAGGTCTTTTTTGATGAGGCGGAAGAGCTATTAGCTGAGGCTGAGAGACTGCTGCTAGGTATCGAAATTGACAACCCTGACACTGAGGAGTTGAATGCGATTTTTCGTGCAGCCCATTCTATAAAGGGTGGAGCTGCAACTTTCGGCTTTATAGACATGACGGAAATTACGCATGTGCTAGAGAATCTGCTGGATAAAATTCGAAAAAATGAGATGGCATTGACCGCAGAGCATGTTGATGCATTTTTGGCGGCTAAAGACGTGCTTAAAATGGAAGTCGATGGTCACCGAGTAGCGGCTGTTGTTGATCAAGAGCAGGTGGCGGATGTTAAAATGATGTTGAATTCACTGGCGGAAGCTGGTGGCCTTGTGATTAAGCCAGCAAACGTGTCTATTGCACAAAAGCCAGCGCCAATCTCTATTATTGCTGCTATACCAGAACAAGCACTCCAGCAACCGCAGATGCGTACTGACGGGCTGACACAATTTCATATTTACTTGCCAGAAATTTCAGATAAAGATGCCAGTAATCTTGAGGAAGAGCTTGGCCTTTTGGGTGATGTGGTTCCCAGTAAAAATGCACATGGCCGTTATGTGTTTGTATTAACTACAGATTCATCTCAAGCCGATATAATTTCAATTTGTTCTTTCGTGTTAGACCCGGACGACTTAATTATCTCATTGGCGCCTGTTTCAGCGACTCCTGTTTCAGCGACTCCTATTTTGGCAGCTCCCGTCTCAGTGGTTGTTGCCGTCCCTATTGCAGCTGAAAAAGAATCAGAATCTTTCAATAATTTATCTAAGATTAAGATTGAAGAGGAGAATGGCTACGGTTTATTCTCAGAAGATGGTAATGATGAAGAGGGCTACGGTTTTTTCGCGCCATTTAGACCACATCCTGATGCCGTTATAACCGCCCTTATCGGTGACGATACGGTAATGACCGAAGCTAACTCAGGGGTCGCTGCGGTAGATATCGTCGCTGCCCAAACTACCGGGTCTGTAGAAAAAAGAATTTCTGGTCGCCGTGATTCAGACAAAGCTCCAGCGAATATAGAAACCTCATCGATTCGTGTCGGCATCGAAAAAGTAGATCAACTGATTAACTTGGTTGGCGAGTTGGTGATTACGCAAGCTATGATAGAGCAACGCATTAGCCACCTAGACCCGTTGTTGCATGAACCTTTGATTAATAGCGTAGGGCAACTCACACGCAATACGCGTGACCTGCAAGAATCAGTCATGTCGATCCGTATGATGCCTATAGATTTTGTTTTCTCACGCTTTCCTCGTATGGTACGAGACCTTGCTGCCAAGTTAGGTAAAAAAGTTGAGTTCGTCACAGTCGGTGCAGCCACTGAATTAGATAAAGGCCTCATCGAACGCATTGTCGACCCACTCACCCATTTAGTACGGAATAGTGTTGATCACGGTATAGAAATTCCAGAACAACGCAGAGCTGCTGGAAAAAGTGAAATTGGCGTATTAACGCTATCTGCTGCACACAAAGGCGGCTGCATTGTGATTGAGGTGACCGATGATGGCGCCGGCTTGAATAGAACCAAGCTATTAGATAAAGCCGCCAAAAATGGCTTAGTTGTTAGTGAGAATATGTCAGATAGCGAAGTGTTTGCGCTGATATTTGCCCCAGGATTTTCTACTGCAGAAGTGGTAACCGATGTTTCTGGCCGTGGCGTAGGTATGGATGTTGTCAAACGAAACATCAGCGCGATGAACGGAGTGGTTGAGATTCGATCAGCATTAGGTTTTGGTACTACGATCTCCATTGCGCTACCGCTCACCTTAGCCATTTTAGATGGCATGTCAGTCTCACTAGGCGACAGCATTTATGTCATTCCATTGAATTTGATTGTAGAAACTCTGCAACCACGGGCTGAAGACATTAAAACCGTGACAGGTGAAGGTCGTATGGTGCATGTGCGCGGCGAATACTTACCCATCATCGCGTTGCATAGCCTGTTTAATCAGCACACTGACATTACCGACCCAACGTTAGGCGTATTAGTGCTTGTCGAGTCGGACGGCAAGAAATCCGCCTTGTTTGTCGACAGGTTAGTCGGTCAGCAACAGGTGGTAATTAAAAGCTTAGAAACTAATTATAGAAAAGTGCCTGGCGTATCAGGCGCTACCATCATGGGTGATGGGTGTGTTGCACTGATTTTAGACATAGCCGCACTCATTCAAATGGGTCAATCAACCAATTACCTCACTGGCGCAATGTCGTTCACTAATAACGCAAACCATACAACCCAATCAAGCAACGCCTAAGGAGCTTACAAAATGAGTACAGAAACTGCTAGCAGCACAGCCAATACACCAAGCAAAGCCAAAAGTGCAGCGGGTGAATACCTGACATTTGTTTTGGGTGAAGAGGAGTACGGTTTAGAAATTTTAAAAGTTCAAGAGATTCGTGGTTACGATGCCGTGACGCAAATTGCCAATACGCCAGAATTTATTAAAGGGGTTGTGAATTTACGCGGAAAAATCGTGCCGATTGTTGATTTGCGTATCAAGTTTCACTTGGGAAAAGTGCAATACGATGAATTCACTGTGGTGATTATTTTAAATCTAAATGGTCGCGTGGTTGGTATTGTGGTTGATGGTGTGTCTGACGTAATGGCCTTAAGAGATGACCAAATACGCGATGTGCCATCGTTAGTGACCAGTATTGATACTAAATATATTGTTGGTCTAGCCACGGTAGAAGCGCAGATGCTGATTTTGGTGGATATTGAACAATTAATGAGCAGCCAGGAAATGGCGCTGATAGACAGTGTGGCTTTGCATTAATAGGAAGAATTTAATAAAAAAAGTAACAAAACCACTGAAGTAGCAGAAATAACTTTAATTGATTGAGAAACCATAAGAGAGAGTAGATTGCCATGAAAATAAACATGCCAGTGACCAATAATGAAATCATCTTTGATGATGCAGTGTTCATGCTCACCAAAACAGATATTAAAGGCACTATTACCTACGCCAACCAGGACTTTATTAAAATCAGCGGCTTTAGCGAGGCTGAGCTTGTAGGTTCAAACCATAATTTAGTGCGCCATCCAGATATGCCAATAGAAGCTTTTGCAGATATGTGGCTCCAACTAAGGGCAGGCAAGCCGTGGACGGGCATGGTTAAAAATCGGACTAAAGCAGGTGATTCCTATTGGGTGATGGCAAACGCTGCACCTATCTTTGAAAATGGTCAGGTGACTGGCTACCTTTCTGCACGCAGAAAACCAAGCCGCCAGCAAGTAGAATCTGCGACAGCCGCTTACCGATTGTTTAAAGATGGTAAAGCCCAAGGCTTACGCATTGTTGATGGCGAAGTCATACAAAATTCACTGACGTATAAAATTAAAACCAAATTACTGAGTTTAAAAACATCACAACGCCTCACCAGTATTGTTGCTTTGGCTGTGATGGTAATGCTTGCTCAGGCGGGTTTAGGGCTTTATAACTTATCGGTTGCCAATAAAGCTTTAAATAGCGTTTATGAAGACCGTATGGTGCCAGTCGAAGATTTAGCCAAAATTCATGCCTTGATGCTGGAAAATAGAACGCAATTAAGAACTGCGCTAAGTGAGGTCACTGCTCAAACCAACGACAAAAAACTTTCTGTGGTGATGACGCCATTAGAAGCTACAAAAGCAGCCGATGCGATTGAAGCCAACATAGTGACTATTGGCGGGATATGGAAAAAATACTTGGCGACTTATTTAACCCCAGAAGAAAAAATTCTGGCAGATAAGTTCGCGGATAGTCGTGGAAAGTTTGTTAAGGAGGGTTTAAACCCCATGATTGTTGCTTTACGCGCGCAAAATTATGCAACGAGTAGAGCGCAAGCAGTCACCGTGCGTGAGCTTTACAATGCCGCTGGCCCAGACATTGAAGCATTACTTGCTTTACAAAGTCGTGAAGCGAAGAAAATGTACACTGCGGCGGTTAAGCATTATGAAACGTTACGCTTAGTGACGTTTTCTGGGCTTACACTGGCTGTTGCGTTAATGATGTGGCTTGGTTTTGTGATTACAAGATCGATTACTAAACCTTTAGAAAAAGCCATTGCAGTGTTCCGTGATATTGCATCTAATAAACTGGATACGCCGATTGATGTGCATGGTGATGATGAGTTAAGCCGTGTGTTGCAATCATTAAAAACCACGCAAACGATGCTTAACGTTAATCTTAATGCAGCAAGAGAGCTAGCACAAAAGGTAGAAGAACAATCTACCCAATATGAAGGCCAATTGGCTGCGATTAGCAAATCAACTGGCGTGATTGAATTTAGCTTGGACGGTGAAGTGATTGCCGCCAATGACATTTTCTTAAAAGTACTCGGTTACAATTTGAGTGAGGTGCTTGGTCAGCCACATAGCAACTTTGTCGATGCCCATTATCGTACAAGCAACGATTACAAACAGTTTTGGGAAAAACTCAATCGCGGCGAATCAATCTCTGGTGAGTTTCAACGGGTGGGTAAAAACGGTAAAGATGTTTGGCTGCAAGCTTCTTACAACCCTATATTGTGCGCAACAGGTAAGCCTTACAAGGTGGTGAAATACGCGACAGATGTGACTGAGCAGAAAAATAGAAATGCAGACTTTGAAGGTCAGATTGATGCCATTGGTAAATCGCAAGGTGTGATTGAAATTGCGCTAGACGGCACTGTGCTTAAAGTCAATACTTCTTATTTACAAATGTTAGGCTATGCCGAAAATGAGCTGATTGGAAAGCATGTCAGCATGGTGTTAGACCCTACTTTTGCTAAGAGCGCAGCCTATGGCGCACTATGGAATAAATTGGTCAGTGGTGGTAGCGATGCTGGGCAATACAAACGCATCGCCAAAAGTGGCAAAGAGGTATGGATTCAAGCTTCTTACAACCCAATTTATGATTTGAATGGTAAGCCCTACAAAATAGTCAATTACACGATAGATATTACCGAGCAAAAGCTTCAAGCGGCAGATAATGCAGGGCAAATTGCAGCAATCGACAAGATTCAAGGTGTGATTGAATTTGACCTTACGGGGAAAGTCATTGCGGTGAATGACAACTTTGGTCGCGTAGTTGCTTATAGTGAAAAAGAGATTATTGGTAGTCATCACAGCATGTTTGTAGAGCCAGCTTACCGTAGTAGCCATGAATACAAAGCGTTCTGGGAAAGACTCGCTCGCGGAGAATCTGAAGTAGGTCAATACAAACGCGTCGCAAAAGGCGGTAAAGAAATTTGGTTGCAGGCTAGCTACAACCCGATTATGGATTTAAACGGTAAGCCGTTTAAAGTAGTGGAATACTCGACTGATATTACCGAGCAACACGACAATGCAGCAATTTTGGTTGATGCCGTAGAAGAAACTCAGAGCGTGATTGCCGATGCCAAAGCAGGTGATTTAACCAACCGTGTCTCACTACAAGGAAAAACAGGTGCCATCGCTAGTCTGTGTGATGGTGTTAATGCGCTGATGGATAAAATGACCGAGGTGATTCTTCAGGTCAGAGAGGCTGGTGAAACGATTAATACCGCAGCGGGTGAAATTTCGTCTGGCAATAGTGATCTATCTTCACGTACTGAGCAACAGGCATCCTCTTTGGAAGAAACAGCTTCAAGCATGGAGGAGCTCGCTAGCACAGTAAAACAAAATGCGGAAAATGCGAAACAAGCCAATCAACTCGCCGCTGCCGCTTCAGGCGTTGCGGTGAAAGGGGGTGCAGTAGTGAATCAAGTTACCAGCACCATGCTAGAAATTAATACCAGCTCACGAAAAATTGTAGACATTATTAGTGTGATTGATGGTATTGCCTTCCAAACCAACATTCTTGCACTAAACGCAGCAGTAGAGGCGGCAAGAGCAGGTGAACAAGGCCGAGGTTTTGCTGTGGTAGCGGGCGAAGTGCGCAATTTAGCACAACGCTCAGCTAATGCGGCAAAAGAGATTAAAGAGCTTATTTCTGACTCAGTATCAAAAGTAGATGTCGGTACAAAACTTGTTGAAGATGCTGGTAGAACAATGAGTGAAATCGTGTCATCAGTACAGCGTGTGACAGACATTATGGGTGAAATATCTGCAGCATCAACACAACAAAGCGCGGGAATTGATCAAGTGAATGATGCGATTACCAGCATGGACGAAGTGACTCAGCAAAATGCAGCGCTAGTTGAACAAGCTGCTGCTGCTGCCGAATCGTTAGTTGACCAATCTGTGAGCTTAATAGAGGTGGTAAGTGCCTTTCAATTGAATGGAAGTGCTGGCAGAAAAACGCTCGTTAAGTCGTCAGCAGGCCGTTCTCCAGTGCGCATAGCACCTAGCACCTCATCGTCTAGACCAGTAGCAACCAAAGTATTGGCAAAGATAGCGGTTAAAACTGGTACTAATGACGGTGACTGGGAAGAGTTTTAATAATACGTGTCTATAAACCATAGTCAGGTTTGGGATAAGGTCTAGTTTATCCCAATAGCTGCAAAGCTGACTAATTTTAAAAAAGAGAAGCGAGTATGAATACAAAAGCAAAATTGATGTTGTTGACTGCGATTCCAACGATTGCCTTGTTGCTTTCTGCAGGTTTCTTAAGTCTTCAAAAAGGCCTGGTTGCACAAGACAAGTTGATGGTCATTGCACTCGTGCTTCTGGCGGCTCTGGCAACCGTGATGTCGGCCTATTACATTGGACGAAGTTTACTAGCGCAGCTTGGCGGTGAGCCAGATGATGCCGTTAATGTAGTAAAACAAATTGCAAATGGTCATTTAAATTCAACCATCACATTAAATCGTGGTGATAGCACAAGTTTAATGGCCTCTATGCATACGCTGCAGCAAAGCCTAAGGTCAGTGATTGAAGATCTGTTGAATATCACGGCACAAAACAAGGCTGGCAACCTCGGTGCCAACATTGATGTCGATAAATTTGAAGGCAGCTATAAAACGATGGCGGAAAACATGAATGCCATGACCGCGCATCAAGCCGAAGTGATGCGCAAAACTACACAGTGCATTGCAGCGTTTGCCAAAGGTAATTTTGATGCGCCGTTAGAGCGCTTCTCTGGTCAGCGTGTCTTTATCAATGACGGTATAGAATTGTTACGCAGTAATATTCAAACCTTTATTGCTGATATGCATCATATGGCCGAGCAGCATGATGCTGGTGAAATTGATGTTGCCATGGACGAGGCGAAGTTTGCAGGTGCATATGCGCAAATGGTACATGGCGTAAACGCCATGGTAGCGGCACATGTGCAAGAAAAAGAGCAGATTGTTATATTGATGCATGCGCTTGGTGATGGTGACTTTGATGCACAAATTCAGCAATACCCTGGTAAAAAGGCAGAGATTAATAAGAAGCTAGATCGACTCAAAACCAAGCTAAAAGGCATCGTAGACTCCGTGAAATGGGTCACCAACGAACATGCGTTGGGCAATATAGATATGACTTTACATGCGCACATGTTTAAAGGTGGTTTTAGCGAGATTGCTACAGCCGTGAATAATATTGTGGGCGGACAAATTGAACTTACAGAAAAGGCTTTAGCTTGCGTCAAAGAATTCGGCGAAGGTAACTTTGATGCGCCGTTAGAAAAATTTCCGAATAAAAAGGCCTTTGTAAATGAGGCGATTGAGCAGGTGCGTAGCAACCTGAAAGCACTCAATAATGATGTACAAATGTTGGCTAATGCAGCGCATCAAGGCCGGATTTCAGTACGTGCCGATGCAAGCAATCACCAAGGTGATTTCAGCAAAATTGTAGCAGGCGTCAATGAGACGCTAGAAATGATTGTCGGCCCGATTGCTACGGTTAAAGTTGCGGTAGAAACCATCAGCACAGCGGCTAAGGAAATTGCCCAAGGCAATGCCGACTTATCACGACGCACAGAAGAGCAAGCAGCCTCCCTAGAAAAAACGGCTGCCAGCATGGAACAACTCTCTTCCACCGTTAAACAGAATGCGGATAACGCCAAACAAGCCAACCAACTGGCTAGCGCAGCCTCTGGCGTCGCGATAAAAGGCGGAGATGTGGTTTCTCAAGTCGTCACCACCATGAGCTCCATTAACACCAGTGCTAAAAAGATTGAAGACATCATCTCTGTGATTGACGGCATCGCCTTTCAAACCAACATCCTAGCGCTAAATGCTGCAGTTGAAGCCGCAAGAGCTGGAGAGCAAGGCCGAGGCTTTGCCGTAGTGGCAGGCGAAGTGCGTAATTTAGCACAGCGCTCAGCCAGTGCAGCCAAAGAGATCAAAGAGTTGATTGCCGACTCTGTCAGCAAAACGGCGGAAGGCACAAGACAAGTGGAGCATGCAGGCAACACCATGCAAGAGATCGTGATTTCAGTAAAACGTGTATCAGACATCATTGCTGAGATTGCTGCAGCCTCAAGTGAACAAAGCGCAGGCATAGAACAAGTTAATGACGCAGTGATGAAGATGGACGATGTGACCCAGCAAAACACTGCTTTAGTAGAAGAGGCGGCAGCAGCGGCAGAATCAATGATGGAGCAAGCTGATGAGTTGATGAATGCGGTGAGTGTGTTTAGTTTGGAAGAAAATAACAACGGAAATAGAGCTCAGTACAAGCTACTAAGTAATGGTTAGCTTGCTGTGAAATTGTAGTGGTAAGGTTTCAATAGTTAGGCGAACAGCAAAGCAATCTAGCGATGCTAATTTTAGAAGTAATAAATTTTAATATTCAGGAGAAATAAAATGGCTGTTATTGATCGTGTTTTAGTTGGAGAAGGTTTAGTCATTGAGAATCGTCCAAATGGTAGCGACAGTTTGGATCTTAAAAATGTAGCGCACATTGATTTAATTATGGGCCCACGCGGCAGTGCTGCTGAAGATGCTTTTTGTCGCACGTTAACTGATCAAAAAGAAGGTGTCAATGGCTTGTTAGCGATTATTGCGCCAAATATGATGGTTAAACCAAATACTGTTATGTTCAATAAAGTAACACTTAGAAACACCAAACAATCTTTACAAATGTTTGGCCCAGCACAGCGCGGTATTTCTATGGCAGTGATGGACTGTGTAGCTGATGGCACTATTCCAGTAGAAGAGGCAGACGATATTTTTATCTGTATTGGTGTATTTATTGATCAAACTGCGGATATGGATGATCGTATTCAGGATTGGAATTATGAAGCGACAAAAATTGCAATTAAGAGCGCAGTAGCCCGTGAGCCAAAAGCGGCTGATCTCCTTAAGGTCTATAAAGATAGCTCTCATCCATTTGCGGCTAAAAACAAAGAAGATCGCAATAGAAGAGTAGCAGATACCGCAATTAGTCAGATGAGACATCGTAATCCGTTTAATGTCACACCACGAGCGACAGATCCTGCTGATGTAGCAGTGAGTGAGATGAGGGAACGTAATCCATTAACACCAAGCAAGGGTTAATTATCGGGTGTTACGGAGCATGCTTTTTGATGAATGCCTGCAAATGAAAAATATAGGAATAAGTACTATTCCTTCTTTTGATGTGATGAGAGTTTGTAATGCTTAAAGAAAAAAACCACAATGATCGAGAGTTTGAATTTACAGCGAACGATTTTTCTAGAGTGCGCAAACTCATCTATCAACATGCAGGCATTTCTCTATCTGAAGCTAAGACAGATATGGTGTATAGCCGTATCGGACGCAGGTTACGTACTGTAGGCTATGACTCTTTTAAAGGTTATCTTGATAACCTAGAAAGTGAAAATAACCCGGATGAGTGGGAGGCATTTACCAATGCCTTAACTACAAATTTAACTTCATTCTTTCGTGAAGAGCACCATTTTCCAATACTTGCAGAGCATTTATTAAAGCTCAAAGCACCTATTCGAATTTGGTGTTCTGCTGCGTCTACTGGTGAGGAGCCTTATACCATCGCCATGACGGCATGCGAAGCTTTTGGTACTATGAAGCCACCCGTTGAGATTATTGCTACCGATATTGATACCAATGTCATTGCAACGGCTGAGCGTGGCGTGTACCCGTATGAGCGAGTTAGTAAGCTGTCGGATGAGCGGCGTAAACATTTTTTTCAAAAAGGCACAGGCGCACAAGAGGGTTCGGTGCGTGTGCGTAATGAATTGCGCAACTTGATTAGCTTTAACCAGCTTAATTTACTAGATGAGCAGTGGGCACTAAAGGAGCCATTTGACGCTATATTTTGCCGAAATGTAATGATTTATTTCGATAAACCAACGCAATCAAAAATACTCAGTCATTTTGTACCATTGATGAAGCCGCATGGCTTGTTGTTTGCAGGCCATTCTGAGAACTTTCTCTATGTTTCCAACGCCTTTCATCTACGTGGTAAAACCGTATATGAATTAAGTGATGGTAGAAATAAGAAACAATCTGCAATGCAGAATCGAGAAAAAATTGTATGAGCATGCTACAAGAAGATATTTCCACCACACTATATTTTGACCGCACTTTTGATTGTGAGGCTGCAAAAATTTCGCCAGGTGAGTACTACTATACCGACAAAGATATGGTCATTGTTACGGTGTTGGGCTCTTGCGTTTCAGCGTGTATACGCGATACCGTAACAGGCATAGGTGGCATGAATCACTTTATGCTGCCTGATAGTGCGACTGCTGACAAGGATAGTCCGGTATCAGAGTCTATGCGCTACGGTACTTATGCTATGGAGGTGTTGATTAATCAATTACTGCGCAATGGTGCTAGGCGGGAGAACCTAGAAGCGAAGCTTTTTGGTGGTGGTAATGTGTTAAAAAGCTTCACGACTATCAATGTTGGTGATCGTAATGCGATATTTGTAAGAAAATTTCTTAAAGATGAAGGTATTCGCGTGATCAGTGAAGATCTGTTAGATATTTATCCAAGAAAAGTATATTACTTTCCAAAAACGGGAAGAGTATTAGTTAAGAAGTTGAGAGGTATGCATAACGACACCTTGGTTAAACGTGAAGAAGAGTACGCAAGTAAGCTTAAATCGATTAGCGTGGGTGGTGAGATTGATCTGTTTTAACGATGAATTAGGGTTACAAATATGATAATGAGAGAATTAAGATGAAAATTAAAGTGTTGGTTATAGATGACTCTGCATTGATTCGTAGTCTGTTAACAGAAATTATTAATAGTCAAAGCGATATGGAAGTGGTGGGCGTAGCACCTGACCCATTGATTGCTCGCGATATGATCAAGCAGTTGAACCCAGACGTATTGACGCTGGATGTTGAAATGCCAAAGATGGATGGATTGGATTTTTTAGAAAAGTTGATGCGTTTACGCCCTATGCCCGTCGTGATGGTTTCTACACTAACCGAACGAGGCTCTGAGATTACCATGCGGGCACTTGAATTAGGCGCCATTGATTTCGTTACCAAGCCAAAAATGTCCATTTCAGATGGAATGCGTGAATATACCGATATTATTGCCGATAAAATACGAATTGCTTCACAGGCAAGAATCACATCCTTGCCGCGAAAATCTGCAATAAAATCTGAAAATATAGCGCCATCTCCATTACGTAATCCAATAATCAGTAGCGAAAAATTACTGATTATTGGCGCTTCTACAGGCGGTACTGAAGCAATTAAATCATTCTTATTACAGATGCCATCAGATTGCCCTGGCATTTTAATTACGCAGCACATGCCAGCTGGTTTTACTAAATCATTTGCAAACCGCTTAGACTCTCTTTGCCAGATTACCGTTAAAGAGGCTGAGGGCGGTGAACGCATTTTACCTGGTCATGCCTATATTGCCCCTGGAGATAAACATCTATTATTGGCTAGGAGTGGGGCCAATTATGTAACCCAGTTAAGTGATGCACCACCTGTAAATCGTCATAAACCTTCTGTTGATGTATTATTCGATTCTGCTGCGACCTATGCTGGCAAAAATGTCATAGGCGTTATTTTGACGGGAATGGGCAAAGATGGTGCTGTCGGCATGGCGCAAATGAAAAATGCAGGCGCTTACAACTTTGCGCAAAATGAAGAAAGCTGTGTAGTTTATGGTATGCCAAAAGAGGCAATTGCTCAAGGCGGTGTAGATCAAATTGCACATTTAAGCGATTTACCGAATCTAGTACTTAATTATTTGGTACTAAATAGTACACCGGCGCTTCGTGTGTAACTATCAGCGAGTATATAGTAGCTATGAAAAGCGAAGCTTTTATGTCGCTAATCTAGCGTATGACTTGAGTAAATCTAGTCAATAATAAAAAATCATAATATGCCTTTCATTTTTAATCGGCGCTAATATCGAATGCTAAGAATGACCACTTTTTACGGAGTAATGCATGGCTAACCCAAATACTAAATTTCTTGTTGTGGATGACTTCTCAACCATGCGCAGGATCGTGCGTAATCTGCTTAAAGAGCTTGGTTACAGTAATGTGGATGAAGCTGAAGATGGCGCTATCGGGCTAAGTAAGCTTAAAGGGGGGGGGTTTGAGTTTGTTGTTTCAGATTGGAATATGCCCAATATGGATGGTTTAACCATGTTGCAGCATATTCGCGCAGACCCTGAACTGAAGCACTTACCTGTATTGATGGTGACCGCTGAAGCAAAAAAAGAAAATATTGTTGCTGCGGCTCAATCTGGTGCAAATGGCTATGTTGTTAAGCCTTTTACAGCGGCCACATTGGATGAAAAGCTCACTAAAATATTCGAGAAATTAGAGAAAGCTGGGGGCTAAATATGAAAAGCAAACTTTTACAGCCGCAAGCTGCACTTACAGATGTTCTGCCAGAATTAAACCATAATGAAGAGATGCTTAATCGCATTGGTCATGTTACTAGATCTTTGCACGATAGCTTAAGAGGCTTGGGATTTGACAAGCTGTTAGATCAAGTCGCTAAAGATATCCCTGATGCACGCGAACGTCTTAATTATGTTGCCCATATGACAGAGCAGGCGGCCGAGCGAGTATTAAATGCGACCGATGAAGCGATTCCTTTGCAGACTAAATTGGCCACAGACGCAATAGCATTGCAAGAGCGCTGGAAAGAAGCGCTAAGCAATGCCTCTTTGAAAAGTGAATATAATCAAGTGGCCGAAGAAACTTTAGCTTTTTTAGCGATGACAAGTCAGCATACGACGGCAACCAAAGCCTTGTTGATGGATATTATGATGGCTCAGGATTTCCAAGATTTGACAGGGCAGGTGATAAAAAAAATCACCAGTTTAGCTCAAGACTTAGAGCGGCAGTTAGTACAGGTGTTGGTTGATTTCTCCCCTGCGACACCTAAAAAGGAGATAGTAGTCAATGCTGCGCTGTTAAATGGACCGCAAGTTGACCCTGACGCTGTGGATGTAGTCGCAAGCCAAGAGCAGGTTGATGATTTGTTGGCTGATTTAGGTTTTTGATGTTAATGAAATAGAGGCTCTGAGAGGCAATACCAAGGCGGCTCTCAGGGCATCTACTTTAAGTGTTTTTAGTTGTGAATTCAGCCCTAATGCTGTTCGTTGTTATAGAGACATTTAACATTTCAGCGCCTACCTAAATGCATTTTTAAATATAGCCGTAGTGAACAACGGGTCCAAGTTGCTGTAATTCTTCATCATTATACAAGCGACCCCGTGTAATAAATGCCAATCCAGTCCCGCAGTCTAGCGAAAAGGAGCCGCTTGAGCCAGGTAGCGCATCTAAAATAGTATGGGTGTTTTCTGAGAACTGGAAGTGATTATGGCCCATATAAAAAACTGCGCCTTCAATCTCCCCTAAGACTACGTCCGACGGGCTAGGCTTGAATTCGTTGACGGGCATACAAAGTGGTACGCTACCTTCGCAACATCCGCCCGATTGAAAGAATAAAATAGGTCCATATTGTGCGGTGAGTTTGTGAATTAAGCCTATGGCAGAAGGCGTTGCAGATAAGCGCTCAGTCATTACAAAATCTCCAAAAATAACAAATGACACTAACTATGACACTAACTGTGAAATGTAAGGCGAAAAAAGAGGCGGATTAACCGCCTCTTAGTATCAATCTTCTTGCAATTTTATTTCAAAATCAGATGAAGATATTAGTGCTAGTAGCATATTGCTTTACATGAATCGTAAATTAGAAAAAGCCTAGTTTTTTAGGGCTATAGCTTACTAAAAGATTCTTAGTTTGTTGGTAATGATCCAGCATCATTTTGTGTGTTTCACGACCAATACCAGATTCTTTATAGCCACCAAATGCAGCATGTGCTGGGTAAGCGTGGTAACAATTAGTCCAAACGCGACCCGCTTTAATGCCACGACCCATACGATAAGCACGGCTACCATCACGCGTCCAAACGCCTGAACCTAAACCAAATACAGTGTCATTGGCAATCGCAAGCGCATCGGCTTCATCTTTAAAGGTGGTCACTGCGAGCACTGGGCCAAAAATCTCTTCTTGGAACACGCGCATTTTGTTATTGCCTTTAAGCAATGTGGGCTGAATGTAATAACCGTCAGCAAAAGCGCCGCCTAATACATTGCGTTCGCCGCCAATAAGCACTTGCGCGCCTTCTTGTCTGCCAATGTCCATGTATGACATGATTTTGTTTAGTTGATCTTGTGATGCTTGTGCGCCAATCATAGTGTTAGAGTCTAATGGATTGCCTTGCACAATAGCCGCTACGCGCGGTAGTACGCGCTCCATGAATTTGTCATAAACAGATTCTTGAATCAATGCGCGCGATGGGCTGGTACAAACTTCACCTTGGTTGAAAGCAAATAATACAAGGCCTTCAACGGCTTTATCAAAGAAGTCATCGTCCGCATCAGCAATGTCTTCAAAGAATATATTAGGTGATTTGCCACCTAATTCTAGTGTTGCTGGAATCAAGTTTGAAGCTGCAGCTTGAGCAATAACACGGCCAGTAGCCGTTGAACCAGTAAAGGCGATTTTGCCTATACGGCGGCTGTTTGCCAATGGTGCGCCTACTTCACGACCGTAACCATTCACAATGTTAATGACACCTGGCGGTAAGATATCTGCAATTAATTCCATCAAAATCAAAATGCTTATTGGTGTGAATTCTGCTGGTTTCATCACTACACAGTTACCAGCAACCACCGCTGGCGCTAGCTTCCAAGCCGCCATTAAAATTGGGAAGTTCCAAGGAATAATTTGACCGATAACACCAATAGGCTCATGGAAATGATAAGCGACCATTGTTTCGTCAATCTCACTTAAACTGCCTTCTTGGGCGCGCATACAGCCAGCAAAGTAACGGAAGTGATCAATGGCTAATGGAATATCAGCATTCATTGTTTCACGAATTGGTTTGCCATTATCAATGGTTTCTGCAGTGGCTAATAATTCAAGATTCGCTTCTAGCCGATCTGCAATTTTAAGCAGTAGGTTAGCCCGCTCACCTGCTCCTGTACGGCCCCATTTATCAGCCGCTGCGTGCGCAGCATCTAATGCAAGCTCAACGTCTTCAGCACTTGAGCGAGCCGCTTGCGTATATGGTTTGCCGGTAATCGGTGTAATAACATCAAAGTATTCACCTTTAACAGGCGCTACCCATTTTCCACCAATGAAATTATCGTATTTTGCTTTGTAAGGTATTGTTACGCCAAGGCCTCTTAGTAGATCTAAACTCATGCTGACTCCTCTAGTTTTGCTATTGATAATGTAGTATTTCTATCCGTAGAACTGCATTACTTCCTTACTATTTTTTTTGTATCTAAAAGCCAACTTAAAACGTCCAACCCATTATTATTAAAAGGTTTTGCTAGACAAGCTCTAGCTAAACAATAACCCTTAGGCGGTTGCAAATCAAGCATAAATTAAGTCAATTACACAATTTTTTGATGACTCATATATTATCAGTACTATGGTAGATGTTAGTTCTGATACATGGTTACTAATTGAATATAATTTTTGCTTAAAAAGTGTTTGATGAAAGAGTTTTACCATTTTAGGATTATCACTTTTTGGTTTTAGTGTTTGGTTTGCAATTGCTGGATTAACGCGATCAATGGCGTATTGCTGGCTGATAGTATCCTACACGGGTAAATCATGCTATTTGAGAGCGTTAATTTAAGGGTTTAGCGCCCAAAACATTAAAAACAGATGCCCTGCGAAGTCCGTCTCTATTGCCTCGCGGGGCAGGTGTTTTAATGGTTTTAGGCGTGTTTTTCGTCTATAATTTATTTAATTCATAAGGATTAAATCATGCATATACAAACCATCATCACCCAGCCGTTTAACGATCAAAAACCAGGCACTTCTGGCTTGCGTAAAAAGGTGAAAATTTTTCAGCAAACGGGGTATTTAGAAAACTTTGTGCAAAGCATTTTTGATACGCTGTCTGAAGCCGGCGGCTTGCCTACGGATGCCACTTTAACGGTGGGCGGCGATGGTCGTTATTACAACCGCCATGCGATTCAGACGATTATTAAAATGGCGGCAGCTAACGGTTTTGCCCGCGTGATTGTTGGGCAGGCGGGCATTTTTTCTACGCCGGCGGTTTCGCATATTATTAGAAAATATCAAACTTTTGGCGGCATGATATTGTCTGCAAGCCATAATCAGGGCGGTGTGCATGGCGATTTTGGCATTAAATATAACATTAGTAATGGCGGCCCAGCGCCAGAAAAAATTACCGATGAAGTGTTTGCCAAAAGCAAAGTAATTACAGCATACAAAATTGCAGATTTACCTGAAATCGATATCGATACGCTGGGTGAAACCAGCTTTGATGGCGGAAATTTTACCGTGCAGGTGATGAATGCGGTGCAAGATTACGCAGATTTAATGCAAACGCTGTTTGATTTTCCTGCTATCAAACGGCTATTAACTAGCGGTTTTCAAATGAAATTTGATGCCATGCACGCGGTGACTGGACCTTATGCACAAGAGATTTTTATCAATCGGCTTGGTGCGTCAGCGCATAGTTTAATGAATTGTGTGCCATCGGAAGATTTTGGCGGCGGCCACCCAGACCCTAATTTAACCTATGCAGAAGACTTGGTAAAAATCATGTTTTCTGGTGAAACTGCCCCAGATTTTGGCGCGGCTTCAGATGGTGATGGTGACCGCAATATGATTCTTGGTAAAAACTTTTTTGTCACGCCGTCAGATAGTTTGGCGGTGTTGGCGGCCAATGCAACGCTAGTACCCGCTTATGTTCATGGCATTGCTGGCGTTGCGCGTTCTATGCCAACTAGCGGCGCGGTTGATCGAGTGGCGGCTAAATTAAATATTCCTTGTTATGAAACACCCACCGGTTGGAAGTTTTTTGGCAATTTGATGGATGCTGGAAAAGTGACGCTTTGTGGTGAAGAGAGCTTTGGTACCAGCTCAAATCATGTGCGTGAAAAAGATGGGCTTTGGGCGGTGTTGTTCTGGCTGAATGTGCTGGCACAAAAAAACACGGCGGGTGCAGCGTGTTCGGTAGAGCAAATACTCAAATCACATTGGACGGAATTTGGCCGCAATGTGTATTCGCGCCATGATTATGAAACAATCCCCACCGATGCCGCCAATGATGTGATGCAGCATATAAAAACGCAGTTTGCTAGCTTGCCAAATCAAAAATTTGGCTCGTATGCCGTTAAAACTTGCGATGATTTTAGCTATCACGATTCTATTGATGGCTCTGTTAGCCACAACCAAGGCGTTCGTATTTTGTTTGTGGATGGCTCGCGGATTGTCTTCAGATTGTCTGGCACTGGCACCGAAGGCGCGACTCTGCGTATTTATCTAGAAGCGTTTGAGCCTGACAGCACGAAGCAAAGCGTTGATGCGCAAGGGGCATTGGCAGAAATGATACAAATCGCGTTAAAAATTTCACAGCTAAAAGAAAAAACTGGCCGCGATACGCCAACGGTGATTACTTAGGGAAGCGCTGATTTATTCGTTAAATCCTCAATCCGTCATTCCCGCGTAGGCGGGAATCCAGTTAAAGTGCAATGTTCTGTAATTAACATGATCGCGCCTAAACTAGGTAATGGTTATCAATCTATTGATTTGAAATTATAAAAATAATAAATTATAGAATTTTTAGTTTTATCGGTACAAAGATGGGTATGTCGCTTGACTGGATTCCCGCCTTCGCGGGAATGACGGATGTAATAAATCAGCGCTTACTTAAACGATAAATGTAGGAATCGGAATGAATTTGTAGGAGCAATTTTCAGATTGCTCCTACAATAAACCAGTTTCACCCCAAGTAGCCTAAGCCTTAATATTCCACCTGTTTAATGGTCATTTCACCATCAAATAATCTGACATCCATGCGGCCTAAAAATGACATGCCAAGCAACACATCACCATCTAAGTTAGGTGCAATCATTGCCGAAACGTTATGTGCTTTAACGCCACCAAGTTGGACAGCATTTAGGCGCACCATATAACCGATACTGTCGCCGTTGGCTGTGTTGGTGCGCACGGCGTTGATGCTGCTGAGCTTGAGTTTGTCGGCAATGTTTTGTGAAATAGCCACACCTGTTGCGCCAGTGTCGACCAACACGTTCACTTTTTCACCATTGATGAGTGCCTCTGCGCGGTAATGGCCATCTAAACCACGTTTCAACACGACCGTACTATTCTCACCGAGGCGATCAATTTTATTGGGATTTTGAATGTTGTCTACCAAGTAGAAAATCAGTCCTGCCAGCGCAATCCAGATAATGGCCACAAATATTGTGTTTCTAGTCATGTCGGTTTTAAGCGTTGCGTCTTATTCGGCTTCATCTATCCAAGCCAGTTGTATGGCTTCTAAGATTTTTTCGCCACATTTTTCTGGCGTGTCGTCAAAGCCTTCTAAATCCATCACCCACTGCATTAAATCCGTAAAGCGTATAGTTTTAGGGTCAATATCCGGGTGTGTGTCGTAGAGTGTTTCGGCGATGGTTGCGCTGTCTGTCCATTTCATTTGGTTGATTCCTCACGATGTCAATAATGTGCATTATAGCGTGGCTAGATGTAGGCGACATCATTGGAACGCCTTTAAGCTTCATGGCTTTAATCTTACTTAGACCTTTGCACGAGCGTTTTTTAACCCGAAACCCTATCAACTCCGTCATTCCCGCCTACGCGGGAATGACGATAATTGTGGATTTTAGATTTAATTACGTTTAATTTTGCTTCGTGCAAAGGTCTCTTACTGTAAGTGCGTGGTAAAATATACCAAGTAAGATACACCAAGATTTATTCGCTAAATTATTAACAGTCATTAATTACTAACCGTTACGGAAAGCCAAACACCATGTCTACAGCCCCATTTAATTATGCTAATACCCTGAATCAAGCTGACCCTGCTTTGTGGGGCATGATAGAGCAAGAGCTTGTGCGTCAGCATGATCATATAGAATTGATTGCTTCTGAAAATTACACCAGTCCAGCGGTGATGCAGGCGCAAGGCTCTCAGCTGACTAATAAATATGCTGAAGGTTATCCAGGTAAACGCTTTTACGGCGGTTGCGAGTTTGTAGACCAAGTTGAACAATTAGCCATCGATCGTTTAAAAGCGTTATACGGCGCGGAATATGCCAATGTGCAACCACATTCTGGCTCTCAAGCTAATCAAGCCGTGTATTTTTCTATTCTTAAACCGGGTGATACGGTGATGGGTATGAATCTTGGTCATGGCGGGCATTTAACGCATGGCTCACCTGCCAATTTGTCTGGAAAATTATTTAATATCGTGCCTTATGGCTTAAACGATAAAGAAGAAATTGATTATGATGAAATGGAGCGCATTGCCATTGAATGTAAACCAAAGTTGTTGATTGGCGGTGCCTCAGCCTATGCCTTACGTTTTGACTGGGCGCGCATGAGTGAAATCGCTAAAAAAGTAGGCGCTTATTTTATGGTGGATATGGCGCATTACTCAGGTTTGATAGCCGCTGGCGTGTATCCAAACCCAGTGTCGCATGCTGACTTTGTGACTTCAACCACACACAAAACTTTACGCGGTCCGCGCGGCGGCATTATTTTGGCTAAAGCCGAGTTCGAAAAATCATTGAATTCAAGCGTGTTTCCTAGCCTGCAAGGCGGCCCGTTGATGCATGTGATTGCAGCAAAAGCGACTGCTTTTTTAGAGGCATCTCAGCCAGAATTTAAAACCTACCAAGCCCAAGTGATTAAAAATGCCCAAGCGATGGCAGAAGCATTAACCGCACGCGGCTTACGCATTATTTCAGGTCGTACGGAATCACACATGTTCTTGGTGGATTTACGCACTAAAGGCTTAACTGGTAAAGCCGCTGATGCTGCACTTGGCTTGGCACATATTACCGTGAATAAAAATTCGATTCCGAACGACCCAGAAAGTCCATTTGTGACTTCTGGCATTCGTATCGGCGCACCAGCCATCACTACACGCGGTTTTGAAGAAGATGAAGCGCGCTTAGTGGCTAATCTGATTGCCGATGTGTTAGATAACCCAACCAATGAAGCGGTGATTGCAGTCACTAAAGCGAAAGTACATGCTTTAACTGCAAGCTTTCCCGTGTATCAAGGCTAAGTAATGAAATGCCCTTTTTGCGGTGCTGGCGATACTCAGGTCATTGATTCGCGGGTCAATGAAGAGGGTAATTCTATTCGCCGTCGCCGCAAATGCACTGGGTGTGATAAACGCTTTACCACTTATGAAACTGCTGAGTTGCACATGCCGCAAGTGGTTAAAACTAATGGCACGCGCGAAGAGTTTAACCGTGAAAAATTGCGTTTATCTTTTTCACGCGCATTGCATAAACGGCCTGTGCCTACTGAATATGTAGAGCGTGCATTGGATAGAATCTCACAAAAACTGTTGAGTTTGGGCGAACGTGAGATTCCGGCCAGGACACTAGGTGAAAGCGTGATGCATGAGCTTAAACTGATGGATAAAGTAGCCTATATACGTTTTGCTTCGGTGTATCGTAGCTTTTCAGATGTGGATGATTTTAACGATGTGATTCGTGATTTAGACAAGCAGACTAAACGACGCATTGATAATAGCTAGAAAATTTATTGCAAGGCGTTTTATTTTGAAAGCCTCTATTTATTGGGCTAGGCTATTAATTAGGAAATAAATAATGAAATTGATTCACTGGTTATCTATTGCACTTGCTGCATTTACCGTAGTGCTGACCATCGTTTTTTTTGGTTGGTGGGCAATGAAAGATAGTTTTGTATTTGGCTCTGAAAAATTTGACCAAGTAAAATGGATGCAAAGTGCAGCCACTATTGAAAAAGAATGTAAGCGTGGCGACATGGCCTATGATCTAAAGCAGCATGTACTTGCTAGGGGTACACCTAGGTCAGCTGTTAGTGTTCTTTTAGGCCGCCCGAGCTATGAGGATGCAAATTCTGCAGAATATGATTTAGGTAAATGCATGCATGTCTATCATGGCTTACTTATTTTCTTTGATGAAAATAATCGTTTAATCAATAGCCGTATTTCATCGCATTAAGACGATTTAGCGACGCTCTTGCAGATACTTCCTTAACGGCTACTTCTTACTTTGTTTACAGCCGCCGATCATCTCTATATGACCCAAGCTTTGCGGTTGGCAGAGCAGGGCTTGTATACGACTCAACCTAATCCTCGGGTGGGTTGCGTTATCGTTAAAAATCAAAAGATTGTCGGCCAAGGCGCACATCTTAAAGCTGGCGAGCCACATGCCGAGGTGTTTGCTTTGCGTGAGGCTGGCTTAGCCGCAAAAGATGCTGATGCCTATGTTACCTTAGAGCCGTGCAATCATCACGGGCGCACACCGCCTTGTGTAGATGCGCTGATAAACACGGGTGTTAAGCGCGTCGTGGTCGCCATGCAAGACCCAAATCCGCTCGTTGCAGGTAATGGTTTAAAGCGCCTGCAAGCGCATGGCATACTTGTTGAAACTGGCTTGATGGTAACGGAAGCCATTGCACTTAACCCTGGGTTTATTTCACGCATGATGCGCGGTCGACCGTATGTGCGTAGCAAAATCGCCGCTAGTTTAGATGGTAGAACCGCGCTTAACAATGGTAAAAGCCTGTGGATAACGGGCGAGGCAGCAAGGCTGGATGTGCAGCATTGGCGTGCACAATCGTGTGCCATTATCACTGGTATAGGCACTGTATTGGCGGATAATCCAACGATGAATGTGCGGCTAGATCATTTAACGCTAAGCCATACTATTCGCCAACCATTGCGGGTGATTGTGGATAGTCAGTTACAAACACCTATTGATTGCAATATGTTGGATGCAAGCAAGCTGGCAGGCAGCCCCGTACTTATTGCGTATGCAAATGATACGGCTAATCACGCAGCCACCTTACAGGCTATTGGCGCGGAGTTGCTACATATACCTAAGCTAAATGGGCAGGTAGATTTAAACGCGCTACTTGAAGATTTAGCCCAGCGTGGCATCAATGAAGTGTTGCTAGAGGCAGGGCAGGGCTTGAATGGTGGATTTTTGCAAGCGAATTTGATTGATGAGTTTATTTTTTACTATGCGCCTAAATTGATGGGCGCCGATGCAAAAGCGATGTTTGCTATCAGTGAGCTCACCGAAATGGAGCAAGCAAGCAATTTGCAAGTTTTAGATGTGCGATTGGTGGGGCAAGATATTCGCTTGCGCGCCAAGCCTAGCGCCAAAAGTTCATAGCCGATTCAACATGCTCATCGACACCCATTGCCATCTTGATGCCGCTGAGTTTGACGCTGATAGAGACGATATTGCTAGGCTGGCCTTGCATCAAGGTGTTGCAAAGCTGGTAATTCCCGCCGTCACACGCAGTAATTTTGATTCGGTGATTGCGCTATGTTATCAGCACAGTCATTGCGCTTATGCGCTCGGCATTCATCCCATGTATGTGGATGGCGCCTTACTTGATGATATTGAAATATTGAATAATTACGTCAAGCAATACAGCCCTGTAGCGATCGGCGAAATCGGTTTGGATTATTTTTCCATTAAACCTAAAGGCGATAAAATCAATATTGCGCTACAAACCTATTTTTTTACAGAGCAACTTAAAATTGCCAAGCAATATGACTTACCAGTGATATTACATGTGCGTCATGCTGTGGACGATATCTTAAAATATTTACGCAAATATCAAGTAATTGGCGGAATTGCACATGCGTTTAACGGTAGTTTTCAACAGGCCGAGCAGTTTATTGCGCTAGGATTTAAGCTGGGTTTTGGCGGTGCAATGACTTATAGTCGCGCGTTAAAAATTCGTGAACTTGCGGTTAAATTGCCTCTAGAATCCATCGTTTTAGAGACGGATTCACCTGATATCCCCCCAGAATGGCTAGGAGCAAAAGGCAGGAATAGTCCGTTAGAGTTGCCTAAAATTGCTCAGGTTTTAGCCGATTTAAGGCAGGTAAATGTCTCGCAAGTGCTTGATATTACTGGTGCCAACGCCTTTAAAGTTTTACCAAAACTAGCTTACTTATGCACATCACCTAATGTGCTACATTAACTACAGGAAAAAACCCTTATCAATCAATGCCGAATATGTAACTTATTGATTTTTAATGAATAAATAATAGTGCAAATTTTAAGCGTTTTGAAAAACCCCTTATAAATTGTGATGTTACATTTTCAAGTCACAACTATTCACAGAGTTATCCACAGATAATGTGGAGAGTATTTTTAGTTTCAGGGAACTATTTTAAAGTCAACTTTTGAATTATTTATATTTTCAATTAGATTGCCTTTTATTGCTAGGAATTGCCGATTTTTATGCTAGTGAGTCAACAACAATATCGCACCATTTGGCCCGTTGAAAATGCAGGCGTGCAGCAAAGCACCGTTGCCATCATCGATCAAACGAAATTGCCGCATGCCTTTGAAATTGCACACATGAGCAGTTTGCAGCAAATGGTGGTCGCGATTAAAACCATGCAGGTTCGCGGCGCACCTTTAATTGGCGCAGCCGCTGCTTATGGCGTGGCTTTAGCGATGCAGCATGATGCTAGCGATAGTGCATTGCAACAAGCTGCAACGCAACTTATTCAAAGCCGACCAACCGCTGTTAATTTACATTGGGCTGTACAGCGCATGCTAAAGCTATTATTACCAGTGGCGGCAAACTACCGTAATCAAGCGGCATGGACTGAGGCTGCAATTATTTGCGATGAAGACGTTTTGCTGAATCAGGCGATAGGGCGGCATGGTTTAAATTTAATTGAGCATGCGCTTCAACGTAAGCGTGAAAAGCCAACAAAAAGCCAAGTTGCAGGGCAAGTAAGCATGTTTAATATCCT
>CAINBI010000028.1 GCA_903846555.1 uncultured Pseudomonadota bacterium | reverse complement strand
GGAACCCCGGTGGCTTTGTTTATTGTTTACAATCAATGGCTTGAGAGTAATTATAAACATTTTCACTGGGATTTTCCACTGCAAAATTACGTTTTATCAAATAAAATCATATGGTTACGTTTCTGGATGAGAACTAACTAGCGAGGCATTAAATATGCTAATTACTTGAATTATTTGCCCAAAGTAGCAATTATTGTTCACGCATTTCTAATGCTAGTAGCGTATTCTCCATCAACGTTGCAACCGTCATCGGGCCCACTCCGCCCGGTACTGGCGTAATGAAGCCCGCGCGGGTTTTAGCCACGTTAAACTCAACATCACCAGCAAGGCTACCATCCGCTAATCGATTGATGCCAATGTCGATCACAATTGATCCTAGCTTAATCCACTCACCTTTTATTAAACCTAGTTTACCAGCTGCAGCAATGACTAAATCCGCCCCTTTAATCAGCTTACTTAAATCTTTAGTGTGGCGATGGCAGCTCGTTACAGTGCATCCAGCTAAAAGTAGCTCAAGCCCCATTGGTCGACCTACATGGTTCGAGACACCAACGACCACAGCATCTAAGCCCATTAAGTCTATATTCATTGCCTGCAAAATCTTAATTACACCAAATGGTGTGCAAGAGCGAAGCGTAGGTTGGCGTACAGCGAGCCTGCCAATATTGTAAGGGTGAAAGCCGTCCACATCTTTAATTGGGCTTACTCGCTCAACAATATGCTCATCGTTAATATGTGCGGGTAAGGGGAGTTGCACAAGAATGCCATCAACAGTGCTGTCAGCATTCAATAGGTCAATTAGGGCTATCAACTCAAGCTCTGTGGTTGATGCGGGTAAATCATAAGCTGTCGATAGTATGCCCACTTTTTCACAAGCTAAACGCTTGTTACGCACATAAATGGAGGATGCGGGGTCGCCGCCTACCAATATCACTGCCAGCCCAGGCGCGCGTTTATTGGCTTGAAGGCGGTTGTTTATTCGGGTTTTAATGGTATTTAAAAGTACTTCGGCAATGGCTTTGCCATCAATTATTTGAGCTGTCATTGCTTAATTTATAAATTATTCAAAATAAAGCGACATTTTAACATATATCATTTGACCTACCCCCCGGTTTCCAGTATATTTCTGCGCTTCGGCGTGTAGCGTAGCCTGGTAGCGCGCCTGCTTTGGGAGCAGGATGTCGGGAGTTCGAATCTCTCCACGCCGACCAAATTTTTACACGATTGGATTTATTAAAAACTCAATCATGTAAACTTAAAAGTCAGTCCGGAATTTTATATTACTTTTAATAGTAAGTCCTTGTAACCAAAATCTGCCCGTAGCTCAACCGGATAGAGCACCAGCCTTCTAAGCTGGGGGTTACAGGTTCGATTCCTGTCGGGCAGACCATGTTATAGTTGAATTCTCTATGGTGGCTGTAGCTCAGTTGGTAGAGTCCAGGATTGTGATTCCTGTTGTCGTGGGTTCGAGCCCCATCAGCCACCCCAAATTCTATAAGCCTCACAGCGCAGTGGGGCTTTTTTGTTTCCAGCTGACTTGGCGTGTTGGTACGCAATTAAAACTACCCAAAATATGCCACTAGTGCGCGCCTAAAATTACCCAGAGTGATTAACCTACCTGCTCTTTTAATGAGCAGGATTAACAGGAGATGATCACCATGAAAGATTTTGGAATAATTCGACGTATGTATTACCGCGATGGGCTATCGTTATTAGAGATAGAGCGGCGCACTGGACTAACGCGCAATACCATCAAGAAGTGGCTAAAAGCCGCAGATGGCTCAGAGCCAAAGTACCGCAGACCTCCGAAGCTTACCAAGCTCACGCCGTTTGAACCCAAGATATTGATGGCGCTGGTTGCTGATGCTCACCGCCCAAAGCGTGATCGGCGCAATGCACTCATGCTGTTTAAAGAAATCAAGCAGGATGGATTCACCGGCAGCTATACACGCGTCACCGAGTTCATACGCCACTGGCGCAATCAATCGTCGGCTGCCAGCACTAAATCGGCATTCGTTCCGCTTCACTTTGCCTTAGGTGAAGCCTTTCAGTTTGATTGGAGTGAAGAGTGGCTGGTCATTGGTGGCATCCACCGCAAGATTCTAGCGGCTCATACCAAACTTTGCGCAAGTCGTGCCTTCATGATTTGCGCCTATCCCACCCAAAGTCATGAGATGCTGTTTGATGCGCATACG
>CAINBI010000027.1 GCA_903846555.1 uncultured Pseudomonadota bacterium | reverse complement strand
TTGATCGAGATGCGAAAATTTGAGTGTTGGATAGCGACTTGGATATTTGGCCACACACTGTCGGAATGTGTGCAGTGACAGGTGTCCCATCAGTTGAGAAAACACGAGTTTCCCTGTGTGCATATACAAGCTCCTGACAAAAGTCAGAAGTTTGGCGCAAGTTGAAATC
The DNA here is from genome assembly GCA_903846555.1 of uncultured Pseudomonadota bacterium. Taxonomy (GTDB): domain Bacteria; phylum Pseudomonadota; class Gammaproteobacteria; order Burkholderiales; family Methylophilaceae; genus Methylotenera. Next base: position 4,316 of record CAINBI010000027.1, on the reverse strand, counting down.
GATTATGGAAAAATATGTCATTTAGTGAATTGTATTCAATGAGTTACCACGGGTTAAATCTTGAATCTCCGGACAGCACTGATTTCAAATATTTAATCTGCGAAATAACGCCTTAATTCATCGCAAAATTTATTCTAGCTAACACTTCCTCACGACCTAACAAAGCCATTACTTGATCGATACTAGGCGATTGCGCAATGCCGGTTAACGCCACCCTTAGCGGCATTGCAACTTTGGGAAACTTCAACTGATATTGGGTAACCACCTCGTTCATCACATGATGAATTTTTTCTGCCTGCCAATCGACCACTTTTAATGACTCTACCAAAGTTGCCATCACCAGCTTTATATCTGCGGTCAAATGCTTTTCAGCCGCAACTGGGTCAATCAGTGGTTTTTGGTAGAAGTAAGCAATGCTAACTGCAAGCTCATTGAGTGTATTCACGCGCTCTTTGTATAAGGTGATCACTGCAGTCAAATCTGGCTGCTCGCTAACAGTGATATTTAATTTTTTCAGGCGCTTAGTAATCTCTACAGCTAGGTAGGCATTATCAGCCTGCTTGATGTAATGGGCATTCAGCCAGTTAAGCTTTTCAGTATTAAATTGTGCGGCTGAAGGCGTAATGTGGTCTAAATCAAACCATTCAGCAAACTGCTGCTGACTAAACACTTCATCATCACCATGACTCCAACCTAAGCGTGCCAAGTAATTCAATACAGCTTCTGGGAGATAACCATCTTCATCATACTGCATAACACTGACAGCACCGTGACGCTTAGATAGCTTTTGCCCATCACTGCCCAAGATCATCGACAAATGTGCATATTGCGGCACTTTTATCGCCGCATCTATTGTTGCTAATGCCATAAGCATATTGATTTGGCGCGGCGTATTGTTAACATGATCGTCACCACGAATTACTTGGGTAATGCCCATGTCGCTGTCATCGATCACCACACAGAAGTTATAGGTAGGGGTGCCATCGGCGCGCGCTATAATCAAATCATCCAATTCGGCATTGGCAATTTCAATGCGCCCTTTCACTAAATCATCCCAGGCAACTACACCATCCTGCGGATTTTTGAAGCGTATGGTTGGAGAAATATCTAACGGTGTCGGCGGCAATACCTTGCCAACTTCTGGACGCCATTTACCATCATAACGGGGCTTTTGCTTATTAGCCATTTGCTGCTCGCGCAGAGCATCAAGCTCATCCTTGCTGCTATAACAATAGTAAGCACTACCAGCCTGCAACATAGTTTGAATCACTTGTTTGTAGCGATCCATTCTTTGCATTTGATAAAAAGGGCCTGCGTCATAGTCAAGACCCAACCAATGCATGCCATCTAATATCGCTTGCACCGCTTCAGGCGTGCTACGTGCAACATCAGTATCTTCAATACGCAGAATAAACTGACCACCGTGCTTTTTAGCAAAAGCCCATGAAAACAATGCGGTGCGAGCACCACCAATGTGAAGAAATCCTGTCGGGCTTGGGGCAAAGCGAGTGCGAACGGTCATATTGATTAGCATTTAACGGTAATGGCGGCATTTTAACATGCTCGAGCGCTTCACTTTCAAGTAATCGCCATAAGTTACTATCGATTAACACGCCTTATTTCTTGAGCGCACATTCGCTCAGAATTTAATCGCCAACATTAGCCACAACTATTCGTTAAGTAGATCAAGCAAATTTATGGTTAAATAGTCTCGCGCCAAACTTAATCGGCAAACATAACGCTCGTATGCGCAACCCTTTAAAAATTTACATCGAAATCAAACCATGACACTTAAACTATTTTTTTACACTGTCGTTTTGTTATTGGTATTTTTGGGGTATAGAAGCTACTCAGCAACTTCAATCAGCCTAAAAATAGGTGATGATGCGCCTAGCTTTTCACTGAATGACGCCACTGGTCAAACGCATTATTTATCAGATTACGCAGGCAAATATCTAGTGTTATATTTCTACCCCAAAGATGACACGCCAGGCTGTACAAAAGAGGCTTGCAACTTTAGGGATGACGTAGCGCAATTTGAGAAATTAGGCGCAAAGGTAGTAGGTATTAGCTTAGACAGCAGTCAATCACACGCCGCCTTTTCTGTGAAGCATCATTTACCATTCCCGCTTTTAGCTGATAGCAATGGCACGGTGGCCGACAGTTACCATGCATTAACAAATTTTTATATCCTAAAAATGGCTAAACGCCACACATTTGTCATTAACCCCGCAGGCAAAATTGTCAAAATATACACTGACGTAGACACCTCAAATCATTCACAAAAAATTATTGCCGACCTAAAGCTCATTCAAAATGAAGGCACGGAACATTAAACTTCAACGCAGCACCCAGCGTATATCCAAGTAATGCGAGTGCCTTACGTTCCCCTAAATAGTCACTTAAGACACCAGAGAATACTTAACCATGAGCGCGGTCGATTCAGCCTAGACTTTCGGTATAAGTAGACCCTAGTGATTTTATGAAAATGGTGTCGGCGTAGCCTACCGCAATATCCGCCTCACATAAACAGTCACAATCGAACGACCCCTACTCTTTCCATAAAATCATTTTGGCTCAGTACGCTAGGTCCCGAACGACTGTCTAGAAATGTGAATTTCACCAAAAGTAATCCAAAGAAAGTTAAGCTGTGCGATATTTCACCAAACAACTAAAAGGGTGAGTTACTCGGATAAGCTAAGGTGTGGCTCACGCACTGACTACACGCATTCTGTCAATTTTCTCGATAACCGCCTGATAGAGATCATGGTCGGAATCGGGGTTATTGCGGTCTGGATGGTGGGCACTACGAATCTTTTTCAGTTTAGTCAAATCCTCTGGCAGATCATGTACCTTAGTCACTCGGTCGCCATTTTTGGCCATCACGCGCTGAAGTTCAGCCTCTGCGCCTTCGCGCGTGTCATATAACTTTTTGCTGCCAATACGCCAACTATCCTGGTTTTTGCGTGGAGATAGCTTTTCCTTACCATCAAACCAAATCCATTTGCCAGTATCGGGATCCTGTTCAAAATGAATGGTGGTAATGGCATAGGTGTGAACTGGTGGCTCGATGTCCTTGGTGAATCGCTGGATAATCTTGCTGACAACCCCCACCGTTACAAGGTAATACGCGCCTGCCTCATGCGGGCAGAATGTGCTGCCGTGCCTTGGTTCAGGCTTACTGTCGTTATTTGACGAATTAATTTCAGCCATTCGACTGAGTGCTCTGCGTTGTGCGTTAGTCACTGGTATTGCTCCTTATATTAGTTCACATCCACTGAAATCACCACTGGACTGCTAGACCGCCCAAACAGCTTCGAAAGAATCATGTCTTGCGCCCGAGTCGCTCTTGAACTCATCGCCGCTGGTGGTCAGGAACTTATCTATTCAAAAAAAAAGCCACCTCAAAGGATGGCCTAATTACTTGCTACGCCTGACTCCTAGAGTAGGCTTCGAATCTACGACCAGCGAATTAACGGTCGTATCCCTAGTCCACCACTGGCGGCGGCAATCAATTAAATAATTTGCATAATTATACTGCATCTGGCATAAATATGCTGCTCTCATATAGCGCTCTCCTAATATGAAATGAATCCAATATTATTGCTTCTTATGTTCTTGTAAGATAAAGTCTGTGCAAGAAGCTAGTGTTTGTCTGTCAAAATCACTGTGATAATCATGGCAACCTGCAAATAAAAAATAAAGCGGATTTCCAAGCGCATGTGGATTATGTGCATTTTAACTCTGTGAAGCATGGTCTTGTGAAAAGCGTAAAAGATTGACCTTATGCCACCTTTCATCGATTGCTTGAACAAAGGATATACCCGCAAGATTGGGCTGGTGGTATGAAGGGGCTTTAAGTGAGGAAGATGGATGGAGGATGGCAGCATGAAATGGTTTGAGAGAAAAGAAACGGGGCAAGGTGCGCATCTATAATGGTTGTCAGCTTGTTGTTGCAATGCTTACCTCAAGATAACAAAATCAATCGAGACTGACCCCATTGATTATTGTGTTACGTCCCCTATTTTCCATTGTTGAAGTTTCATAGGACAGCTATACTTTGTCTTCGTACAGTTGTAGGAATTTATAGGGATTGGAGTTGCGGAATGGATTTGCTTGAGTGTCAAAATACAAGATATAAGAAATTTATTATGGGAACGGCGATAGCTATTGCGCTAACTAGTTCTCATCCAGAAACGTAACCATATGATTTTATTTGATAAAACGTAATTTTGCAGTGGAAAATCCCAGTGAAAATGTTTATAATTACTCTCAAGCCATTGATTGTAAACAATAAACAAAGCCACCGGGGTTCC
>CAINBI010000026.1 GCA_903846555.1 uncultured Pseudomonadota bacterium | reverse complement strand
GTGCCACTTTTCAAATGACTCGGATTGCTGAATGAGGTAGAGCATATGCATATTGTATCCAAGTGAATACAAATGTCAACCTATTTAAACATGCGAATTTAGATCAGCATAATTGGGTGTTCTTTATGTCCACAGTCTCCTTGTGGATTTAGCCGCCGAAGGCGTTAAATTAGCAAATGACTCTTAATGGCGCATAGTGACTTTTATCAACGGCAGCTTTATGGATTTCTATTTAGCGTCATTTCTGAACTAGTAGCCATAAGCATGCAACAGCTGAAATTTATTGGACGCTGATTAGTGGAAAGTTTTACACGCTGTTTAACAATTTACATAATTAAACTTACTTGTTAGACCCCCTCCAACCTTTAGCTGGAGCGATTCATGCTGTTTAAATAACCGTGATGTTGGTGCCGAGTCTTTCCAGTAAGTCGTGAATTCTTCTGGCTTCATCATCATCGTTTACCATCAGAGCTTTTACCATCTTGGCTTCTACTTTATCGCGCCAAGAGCTATTGGGATCATCCATAACGGCTTGCATTCTTTTGGCTGACGCTGCGCAATAATGGCGCATTTCCGTACTATTAAAAAAACTTATCTGCCAATGATTCCGCGGTATGGAAACTAACGATATTAGTCATATTTTTTGTGCTCCTATTGTGAGGAATTTGTAATGATTGTCCTTGCTTGTTGAGTGCTGTTGGTTGATGGGCTGGTTTCAAGGTTGTTTGATTGAATTGATGAAATCCTGATATTCCTCTTTGCCCATGCCTTTGCGTAATCGCACGCACCAGCGTTTTTTGCATCTGGCGGTCATCATGGTTGGATAGTAGCTGGTGGGATCCAACTCAACGAGTTGTGCCCACTGTTCTTTTGTGACGTCACCAGGATATTCTCCTAGCAATCCAATCTCAGCCATCGCATCGATGCCCTCACCAGCCATTCGGCGACGACGATAGTCTTCAGTTGCAGCATATGGCGTTTGCTGTTCAAGTGCTAGGCAGGCTTCCGCTAGGGTTGGTTGGCTGAGTATTTGTTGTTGTATTGATTCTGGCAGCACTTTAAAAAGCAGAGCGCGTTGCAGATTGGGGTATTTTGGCATGGTTATATCCTTTGAGCGTGTTTAGCAAACAGCCAAGATAGCTGTTTCGTCAAAGGAGTAAATCCAGCAATCAGGATGGGGCTTTAGGGGAAGTTGGTCAAGAGAAATAAATTGCGTGTGAAGTTAGCGAAGGATTAATTGTAATAACTTGTTTGATAGAAAGTGCACTATTGATAATGGCTTTTAAACATTTGTTATAGACCCATAGATACACTTACGCCAGATTAGAAATTAATATTTTATTTTAAACAAGCAGAAAGTAAATGTTTTATTGGTTCGTGTTAAAGCAATAACCTAAGTTGAATTGTACAAGAATATTGTTAATACATGAAATTTTCAACCGTAAGGCAAGCGGCAGATTCACGCCCAAAATTTGGCTGAGAATTAAAAAATTAACGCGATATTTTTGACTATAAAAACATGCGGGATGGATATTTTAAGTACTGTAGCTGAGCGCATATAACCGCTTCTGAAGCTAATAAGATATACAAATGTTTATTACGTACAACTTACAACAGATTGACTGGGAAGCCTGTTAAATAGGGCTAACGCTGATAAATAATAGAAAGTTAAATGCTAGATAACATCAGTAACAGAATTAAAACTAATACGTACTCATCTGTACAAAAATTGTTTTATTGTACGGATTAATTTAAACACATTAAGGATAATAATGGCTGCAGGCAACGCGTTAATACATCAAATTAAAATTGAAAAAACACTCTCTTATGTGTTCAGAAATTTGTATTCGACAAGCGAAATTATCAGACAGGTGAATGGAACCACTCGCAGAGGTTGGGCTGATGATTTATGCAAAATCAACTTACTCCAAAAAGTTATGGTCAATACCTTGGTGGTGAAGTACGTATATTTACTTTCTCGTGAAGGATTAAATTGGCTGAAGATTAAGAATCCAAAATCATCTGAAGTCTATGACAAACATGCATTTTTGCGACCAGATAAAATCGCCGATCGAATTCACAAGCATGATTTTGAAAAACAACATATCGCACTGGCTTTTCAAAAAAATTTCCATGAAAAATTTATAGTTCGCCACGGTGCAATTCATAGACCACCTATGATTCCTAAAAGAAATTTTAATCATGTTATTGGCATGACCGAATTCAAAGATAAGTTATTGAAAGCTGGTAACGAAGTTTTGTCTGGTAGCGGATCTAAACGTAACGGTATCTTGCTTACGGGTGAACCAGGTAATGGTAAAACTACCATGGCAGAATCTTTGGCCGGCGCATTGAAACTACCAATCATTAGCGTTGCTTTTGGCAGCTTTGCAAGTTCATGGGTAGGTCAAACGACAGAGCGTGTCATGAAAGTGTTTGATGATGCTGAACGTCAGGCACCGTGCCTATTATTTATTGACGAAATTGAAGCGTTGCTGATTGACCGTAGCCGAGTGTCCAACGCCGATAGCGAAGGCCCTAAAACTGTTTCCGCTATTTTGAAGCGTTTAGAAGACATCCATGACATTCCATGGGTAAACTCATGGGTAAACTGTGTAATTGCTACACCTTCAATAAGTAGCTATCTCCCCATGCACTGATCTCTCACTTCTTCAGATTAATGTATATCGCCGTTAAAGGCAACTCTTGCATTCTTCAGCACGAATTGACTCAAGATAAAAGTTACCGAAGTTAGTAGTAAAAAAGGGTCGTTGCCTCAAGTTAAAGGTTACCGAAATCACACGGGGAATCTGACATGGGTAAACAAGAACGACGCGCCTATCTTGAGGCTATACGTGTACGCTATCGGCGTGCGGGCAAGGCGGACAAAAGCCTTATTCTTAACGAGTTCTGTGCAGTCTGCAGTTATCACCGCAAGTACGCATTACGCTTATTGAACCGACAATACAAAGCAAATAAGCGATCATCAAGCAAACCTGGTCCAAGCTCACGCTACGACACTCCTGAACTCATTGAGGCGCTACGTACGATCTGGCTGACTTCTATCAACTATGCAGCAAACGGCTCAAGGCTGCATTGCCATTATGGTTGCCATACTATAAAAGTAGTACCTACCCGCTGTCAGTGGATACTGTCGTGAGGCTTAATTCGATCTCGGCAGCCACCATTGACCGCTTACTGAAGCCAATCCGCGCCAAGATTGGCGGACGGGGCTTGTCTGGCATCAAGCCCGGTAAGCTACTTAAAAAACACATCCCCATTCAGTCTGGCGTATGGGATGTCAGTCAACCCGGCTTTATGGAGGCCGATACGGTAGCGCATTGTGGTGACAGTCTGGCCGGAGATTTCGTTTGGAGCCTGACCATGACCGATATTTGTACTGGTTGGACGGAATGCCGCGCAACTTGGAACAAGGGTGCCGATGGGGTCATGACGCAAATTAAGACCATTCAACAGGCACTGCCATTTCCGATAAGAGGATTTGACTGTGATAATGGTTCTGAATTTCTGAACTGGAATTTACTGCGATACTTCCAGTCATACGAGCAACCAATCAAATTTGCGCGTTCCCGTCCCTACCACTCAAATGACAATGCACATGTTGAGCAGAAAAACTGGTCATGCGTGCGTCAACTGTTCGGATATGACCGCATAGGAGATGCTCGGTTGGTGTCGTTAATGAACGATGTCTACGCGAATGAATTCAGCCAGTTTACTAACTTCTTCTGTCCGACGTTGAAGCTCATGTCCAAGGCACGAGAAGGGAGTAAATGGGTTAGGAAGCACAGCAAGCCAATCACCCTAGCACAGCGCCTGCTTGATCATCCTGACACGGCACAAATGACGAGGGATAAACTGTTAATGCAAATAAAAACGCTCAACCCATTCGAAATCCAAAAACAAATTCAGCGTAAACTGACGGTCATTTTTAAACTGCTTCGGTAACCATCGAATATGAGGCAACGATGATGGCATTCGGTAACCTTTTATCTTGAGGCAATGCGTCAAGGTTAGTTACATAGTTGTAATGTTGGTGATTGATTAACATGGTGATACGTTTTTATAAAGATTAAGGGTAATTTCGCGCTGGGTAGCATGATTCACTGTTGGCGCTGGGTAATCTATACCTATGATTAAATTAAGGTCTTGAAGGCGTTGAGTTGGAATTAACCACGGTGTGTGTATTTCTTTGTCATTGCATTTAGCTAGTTCTGGTACGTATTTACGAATAAATTTCCCAGAGCTATCAAATCGTTCGCTTTGTTTGATTGGGTTAAAAATCCTAAACCAAGGTTGTGCATCACAACCAGTACTAGCAGCCCATTGCCAGCCGCCATTATTGGCACTTAAATCGAAATCAATGAGCTTTTCTGCAAAATAACGTTCGCCTAAGCGCCAATCAATCAATAAATCTTTGACTAAGAAGTTTGCCGCAACCATACGTAGGCGATTGTGCATAAAGCCAGTGTTATTAAGTTGTCGCATGGCAGCATCTATTAGCGGGTAGCCTGTTTTTCCGTCACACCAGGCTTGAAAAAGCGCTTTGTCATTGGGGAAGGATAGTGATTCATATTCAGACTTGTATGCATTCCCTGTGGCAACTCGCGGGTGGTGATGCAGAATCTGTACATAAAAATCACGCCAGATTAGTTCGCTTAACCACGTTTGCGCGCCAGCATTAGCCTCTGGCAAAGCCTCGCGCACTAAGTGACGAATGGATACAGTACCAAAACGTAAATGTACCGATAAATATGAAACACCCTTAATAGCTGGGAAGTCGCGTGTATCTTTGTAGCGATGCATGCGGCCTTTAAAGTCATTAAATAGGCTTAAGCCGCCTGTCATGCCAGTGGGTAAGCGCATGCTGGCTAGGTTTGTGCGCTTAAAGCCTATGTTTTCCAAAGAGGGTAATTCATTCGAGTCTGGTTTAGCGAGCTTGTGACCATAAGCATCTACAGGGTAGGGCTTAATATAAAAATCATTGACGGTTTTGAGCCACATATTTTTGTAAGGCGTAAACACGCCATAAGGCTTGCCAGCTAGGGTTAGCACCTCATCTTTTTCAAAAATCACATGGTCTTTATAATGATGAAATACAATATTAAGTGTTTGAAGTTGTGCGGCAACATTTGCATCGCGTGCAATTGCGCTAGGCTCATAGTCGTGATTAGTGAATACGGCTTGCACTTGTAGTGAGTTTGCCAATTGGACAATTTCTTGTTGAGCGCTGCCGTGCAATGTAATTAAATCGCCGCCTTTAGCCTGCAATGCGGCTTTGAGTTCACGCACACTTTCCCAGATAAACTCTACTCTACGATCTGCCTTGTCAGTCAGATGGTCAAGAATGTCGATGTCAAAGACAAAGGCGCAATAGACTTGCTCTGAATACTTTAAGGCATGATAAAGCGCTACATGGTCATAATCACGTAAATCGCGTCTAAACCAAACTAAGGATTTTTCATGGCTTGGTGTTTGACGTGATGATGACATGATTATTCGCGATGGTATGGGTGATTGCTAATGACTGTGTGAGCCCGATAAAGTTGCTCTGCAAGCAAAACCCGCACCATAGCGTGTGGTAAGGTAAGTTTAGACAAGCCCCAAAGCCAGTCAGCTTTTTGTTTTACTGAGGCGTGCAAGCCGTCTGCGCCACCAATAATTAAGGCAACATCCCTGCCAGAAAATTGCCAATCTTTAAACTTATCGGCTAGTTGCAGCGTGGTCACTTCTTGACCACGCTCGTCTAGGGCAATGCAATAATCTTTGCCAATCGCGTCTAATATACGTTTGGCTTCAATGAGTTGGATGTTTTCTGTGCTGTTGCTCGCTGCGCGTTTCTCGGGCTTGATGTCGATAATTTCGACAGAGGCTTCACGCGGCATACGCTTGGTGTATTCAGCGCACGCCGTATCAACCCAACTTGGCATTTTATGGCCTACAGAGATAATACGCAGTTTCAAATATTAGCCTTTAGGCAATCACAAAATGGCGTGATTATTAAGGGTATAGCTTTGCTAATTTAAGCTTCGTCGCCTTCGGCTTTAATATGGCCGCGACGGTTTTCAGCCTCGCCCCAAAGTTGCTCAAGGTTATAATAGGCGCGGGTGGTTGGCACCATAATGTGCACAACGATATCGCCTAAATCAACTAATACCCATTCGCCTTCTTTTTCGCCTTCAGTGCCGCGAATGTTGTAGCCTTTTTCTTTCATTTTTTCGCGGACGTTATCGGCGACTGATTTTGCTTGGCGGCTTGATGTTGCAGAAGCAACAATCATGTAGCTCGTCATGCTGGTGAGCTTACGCACATCCATTACAGTAATATCAAAGCCTTTAATATCTTCAATGGCATCGACTACAGCAAGTTTCATGGTTTCTAAAAACGTTGAGTCTGATTTTACTGCATCTAAATCTTGTGTCATTTAAGCGGCCTGTACTGGAATTTTATTACGTTGAAATTGTATGTGGTTGTGTTCATCCACGTACACAAGTTGCGGGCTGAAGTTTTCTAATTCAGCCTCAAAGTATTGAGCGTAGCTAGCAATAATCAAAATATCATGCGGTGCGGCTTTATGTGCTGCAGCACCATTGACAGAAATAATGCCAGAATTACGCTCACCAAGAATGGCATAAGTGCTAAAGCGCTCACCATTAGTCACGTTGTAAATGTGAATTTGCTCGTACTCGCTAATGTTAGCCGCTTCTAGCAAGGCTTCATCAATGGCACAACTGCCTTCATAATGCAGCTCTGCATGCGTGACATGTACGCGGTGCAACTTAGATTTGAGCATGGTTCTTTGCATGTGCTTAACCGTTTTTCAAAAGGGACTGCATTATAGTCTTTTCAAGCACTTAGCGCAAAAATTCAATATTATCAATCAGCCGAGTGTTGCCTAACTTTGCTGCGCCCAGCACAACTAAATGCCTATCGTGGCTATTGGCAGGGCTTAAGCTAAGGGCTGATCTTACTGTCATGTAATCTACCATCCAGCCTTGAGCGGTAAGTGTTGAAGTGGCTTGATGTTCAAGTGCATCGAAATCATTGAGGCCATTTTTTATGTTATTAACGATGTCCTGCAAGACACAGTTTAGTTGGCTGGCTTGTTCGCGCTGCTGGGCGGTTAAATAGCCGTTGCGTGAACTCATGGCCAAGCCGCTTGCCTCGCGCACGGTTTCGCCCGCCATAATTTGAATCGGTAAATTAAATTGTGTTACCAATTGCTTAATTATAAATAGTTGCTGAAAATCTTTTTGACCAAATACCACAAGCTGTTGTTGGGCGCCATTCAAGAACACCATATTAAATAGTTTTAACACGACGGTGGCGACACCAGAAAAATGGCCTGGGCGGCTTGCCCCGCAAAGCTCATTGGCAATCGGTGGCAGTGCAATGGACATGGTTTGATTCAAGTGAATACCGTCAAAATCGGGGTAAATCTCAGCTAGGTTTGGCGTAAATACAATGCTTGCACCTGCGGCTTTTAGTTTCTCGCAATCGGCTGCAAGTGTGCGCGGGTAACTGGCTAAATCTTCATTGGCACCAAATTGTAGAGGGTTAATAAAAATACTGACCACAACACATTCGGCTTTTTGTTTGGCAAGCGCTACCAAATGAATATGGCCTGCATGTAAGTTGCCCATTGTTGGCACAAAGGCAATGCTGGGATGGGATTTAAGCGCGGTTCTTAATTCAGTCACGGTATTGATAATTTGCATGGGTATATGTTGAAGCTAATTTATTGGCGTATCAATAACTATGCTCAAGGGCAGGAAAGCTTTTATTTTTCACAGCCGCCACATAAGCCTCAACCGCCGCCTGTATGCTGGCATTGCCATTCACCGCGCTATCTTTAAGAAAATTACGCACAAAACGTGGCGCTTTAAAATCACTTGGGGCTTTACTTGAAACACCAGTATAAATGCCTAATAAATCTTGCAGCACCAATACTTGTCCGCCACATTCAACGCCTGCGCCAATACCTATTGTCGGCACTTTAATGTTCGCCGTAATCGTTTTGGCGAGTACGGCTGGCACCATTTCTAATAACACAAAGCTAACGCCAGCTTCGCTCATGGCGATGGCATCTGCCATGATTTTGGCGGCGCTTTCGTCGGTTTTACCCTGAATTTTATAGCCTCCCAGTTGATTGACTGATTGCGGGGTAAAGCCTAAGTGCGCGCAAACAGGTATGCCGCGTTCAACCAAGTAACGTGCGGTTTCTACGCGATGACCACCGCCTTCAAATTTAACAATGTGCGCGCCAGATTTGATGAGCCAAACGGCATTTTTATAGGCTGCTTCGTTGTCGTGCTCATAGCTGCCCAGCGGCATATCGGCCATAATCAATGTGTTTGGCGCGCCTGCCGCAACGCTTTTGGTGTGATATGTCATGTGGTGCATGCTGACATTTAAAGTATTTTCAGCGCCCTGCAAAACCATGCCTAATGAATCACCTACCAGCAAAATGTCTACGCCAGCAAGTTCCATGAGTTTGGCAAAAGTCGCATCATAGCAGGTGAGCATGGCGATTTTTTCGCCAGCAAGGGCTTTTTTGGTCAGTTCGGATAAATGCATAGATTAAATTCGGCGGCCTAAGTTAATCAAGAGTCTGGTTAATCAAAGTTCGGGTTAAAGAACTCGCGCTGACCTTTAATCTGCAGCATTCTATTGATTAATAAATCCAACGCACTTTCATTTTTTAAAATGTTGAGTTTCTCATTATTGACAATCAGCACTGGTGATTCATCATAAGCATGAAAAAACTCACTGTAGGCATTTGCCAGACGCTCTATATATTCACGCGGAATATCTTGTTCATAGCTCACTTTTCTGGCTTCAATTCGCTCCATAAGTCCATCAATAGGGGTTTGTAGGTAAATCACCAAATTCGGCTTAGTGGCTTTAAAGTACAAGTGCTGGTAAATTTGATGATACAAAGCATATTCTTCATCATCTAGATTTAGTCGCGCAAATATGGGATCTTTTTCTAAGAAAAAGTCAGCGACAATGGGTTTGGCAAACATATCGCGCTGGCTTAAATCTTTAATCTGATTGGCGCGCTGAAACAAAAAGAATAGCTGAGTAGGTAAGGCGTAGCGCTGCGCATCCTGATAAAAACGTGGCAAAAACGGGTTAGTCTCAGTTTTTTCAGATAAATAATCTACCGAAAACTTTTCTGCCAACATTTTGGCTAGCGTGGTTTTACCGCAGCCAATCGGGCCTTCAATGACGATGTAAGGAAATTTAGTGAAAATACTCATACGACTTTTACCTGTAATGATTATGGGTGCATGTTAATCGGATCTGCGTGCTTTGTGTTGGGTATTATAAACCCTGAAAATCAAGAAAAAAAGTTAAAAGAAGATGCTCTGCGAGGCAATAGGGACGGGCCTCCCAGGACATCTTTTTAGCGGTATAGCTGGCTTTTAGCCTTAACTTCACCATCAATCACGCGAAGCTTTTAATCTAGCTGAGCGACTAATTTTCTCACATCAGCAAATGAATGGCTTTGAATCAATTGCGCTATTTTGCCATGATTTGTTATCGACAAATGTGGTGAAATTTCAAATAGCGGCAATAAAACAAAGCCACGCGTATGCATACGCGGGTGCGGCAGCGTGAGCTTCTCGGTATTTAATACCACGTTTTCATACAATAATAAATCGCAATCTAACACGCGCGGGGCATTGGGGTAAGGCCGCTTACGCCCTGCATTATTTTCAATCTCAAGCAGCACATCCAATAAAGCAAGGGGCGCTAAATCGGTTTCTATCGCAACAACTGCGTTGATAAAATCGGGCACTTGGTCTATTTGATCTGCCGCATAACCAATCGGCGCGGTTTGGTATAAAGACGACATTTTGCTTATGCTGGTATTTGGTATGCTTGCCAAGGCGAGCATCGCGTTTTTAACTTGTTGAACAGGGTTCTGCAAATTGCTGCCAAGTGCGACAAAAGCTTGATGCATAAAATGCGGCTTAATCAGAATCACCAACGCTAGTGGAAGTTGAGCCAGCACCACTAAGTTTTTTGCGACTTCTTTTTCTGCGTTTTTTAGGCGCAGTATCTGCTTGCAGCATGGCTGCGCGTTCGTCACCTTCGGCGTTGGCAAAAGCGGTCCACCATTCGCCAATTTCCATCGGCAATTCACCAGACTCACAGCGCAGTAATAAAAAGTCGTAAGCTGCGCGGTAGCGCGGATGTGTAAGCAAGCCAAAAGGGCGCTTGCCGGCACGTTGTTCGAAGCGTGGCTGTAAGCCCCAAATTTCTTTCATGGTGGCGGTGTAACGGTTATGTATTGCCAGTTTTTCCGCTTGCGTTGCAATCACTTCTGTCATCGCCATATGCAAGGCGGGGATGGCATGATGGCCTTCTGCTTGATAAGTTTCCCACGCGGCTAACATTTCATGCCAGAGTAAGGCTGCGAATAAAAAGCTAGGATTAGCCGTTTTGCCAGACAATATGCGGTCATCAGTATTTTGCAAAGCTAGCATAACAAAGCGTTCACCCATCGGTTGTTCTAGCACCACATCTAGCATCGGCAATAAGCCGTGATGTAAATGCTGCTCGCGTAATGCGCTAACACTTTCAATAGCATGGCCAGATAAAAACAGCTTGAGCATTTCATCAAACAAGCGGCTAGGCGGCACGTCTTGCAATAAATCGGCCATTTTTGCGATAGGCGCTTGCGTGCCAGATTCGATTTTTAAACCCAATTTTGCGGATAAGCGCACAGCACGGAGCATGCGCACAGGATCTTCGGCATAGCGCGTTTCCGGCTGACCTATCATGCGTAAAACGCCAGCTTCTATATCGGCATAACCATTGTGAAAATCCAGCACTTCTTGGCTGGAAGGGTCGTAATACAACGCGTTGGCGGTAAAGTCGCGGCGCACCGCATCGTCAACAATCGAGCCAAAAACATTATCGCGAATAATGCGGCCTGAATCTGCCACTTTAGAATCGCCATCCGTTTCAAGATGGCTGCCGCGAAAGGTTGAAACTTCGATCGTTTCATCACCAAATAATACGTGTACCAGCCTAAATCGGCGGCCAATAATGCGTGAGCGTCTAAATACGCGATTCACTTCTTCAGGCGTTGCATCAGTAGCTACGTCAAAGTCTTTAGGAATGCGGTTGAGCAGTAAATCGCGCACTGCGCCGCCAACAATATAGGCCTCAAATCCAGCTTTTTGTAAGCCTTCAATGGTTCTATGCGCGCCACTGCTTAATAGTGTACGGTCAATTTTATGGGTTTTATGCGGTATGGTGAGCGCGCTACTTTTTCTAGACTCATGCTTGCTGGCTTCAGCATATTTGCGCGCAGGCTTTTTAGTGCCGAGTTTAGTATCCAATATCGTACGGCCCGATGGAGATTGTTCTAGTTTGCTCGACTCAGATTTAGTTGAGCCAGTTGCATCAGACTTAGTGTGCTTAGGTTTGAAAATTCGATCGAACAGTTTTTTAATCATAGCCAAATTATAAAGCATAGCCGCTAGATTGTAATTTTACATTTAAGCTAGGCATGTTCATTTTTCCATAAAACATCAACCACGTTGGCCTCTTTGTTAATGGTGCGGCACATAACAAATAACAAATCAGATAAACGGTTTAAGTATTGCAATGAAATATCGGTGACTTTTTCATTACGATGCAGCTCAACCAGCTTGCGTTCAGCGCGACGACAGACAGTACGCGCCAAATGGCAGCATGCCGCAGCCTTAGTCCCGCCCGGTAAAATAAACTCTTTGAGGGGCGCTAGGTGGTCGTTTAAGTGGTCGATGACGGCTTCCAAGTCATCAATGCGGGTTTTTTGCAAAATCACATAACCAGGAATGCAAATCTCACCGCCTACATTAAACAAATCATGCTGAATTTGAGTGAGTGTAGTCACCAAATGATCGGGTACATTCTCTGTCATCATCATGCCGATTACCGAGTTTAACTCGTCCACATCGCCCATTGCTTCTACGCGTAAACTGTCTTTGTTAATGCGGCTGCCATCACCTAAACCAGTGGTGCCATCGTCGCCGGTGCGCGTATAAATCTTGCTTAATCTATTGCCCATTAGTGATTCCTTGTGCTCGAAGCGATAAGTGTTGACGCGGTGAAAGCTCCTTGCGGGCTTATCATAGCAATCGTTTATAATATTAGATTGTAACTGATGCTGACACTACCATGAATGCCGAAATGACTCAGTCCAACGAAAGACCTGTCGCCGTATTTGATTCTGGCGTGGGTGGCATTTCAGTTTTAAAACATATTCACACATTACTGCCAAACGAACAATTGCTTTATGTGGCGGACAGTAAGCATGCGCCCTATGGCAGCAAAACTCCCCAGGAAATTCAAGAACGCTGCTTTAAAGTCGCCGATTTCTTAATTGCACAAGATGCAAAAGCCTTAGTGGTGGCCTGTAATACCGCCACTGCCGCAGCGATTGATGCATTACGGTTGCGATATACTTTACCTATTATTGGCATGGAACCTGCCGTTAAATCTGCCGCCGCCGCAACTAGAAATGGCATTATTGGTGTGCTGGCCACAACTGGCACACTTAAAAGCGCACAGTTTGCCGCACTGCTGGAAAGTTACGGTAGAAATGTGGAAGTGGTTACCCAAGCTTGTGTCGGCTTGGTGGAATGCATAGAGCGCGGCGAATTAAATACCGAAAATACTAAAGCCTTAATTCGGCAATATTGTGCGCCACTACTAGCCGAGGGCGCTGATACCATTGTTCTTGGATGCACACATTATCCATTTCTAAGTGAAGCTATTGCGGCAATTGTCGGCAAAGAGGTCATCCTGATTGACACTGGCGCAGCGGTTGCCAATCAGTTGCAATATCGTCTGTTTGATGAAGGTCTACAGTCAGCGCGCAATCACACTGCCAGCGTTAGTTTTTGGACAAATAGTGACGCGGTAAATGCACAACAAGTCATTTCTCAGCTTTGGGGAGTAAGTGCTGAAGTTGCATATAGTAGCTTGTAACCTAATTGCACTATCTTTGCAGACGGTAAAGGTAAATAGCACAATTTATGGTGAATCGGTTGCCACGGGTAGCGCTGCAACTAAAATGGTATAGAGTCGCCGACTGTCGGCACGTAATACCCTGATGCGTAAACCACTTAGGGTGATTTCATCATCCCGTTTTGGTAAATGACCAAATTGATGCACTACTAACCCGCCTATGGTTGAAAATTCTTCGCTGCTTAATGCTGTGCCAATAATCTCATTAAAATCTTCAATTTCTGTGAGTGCTTTAACGCGATACTGACCATCGGCATTTTGAATGATGTTGTCTTCATCTTCGTCGTAGTCGTATTCATCTTCAATGTCGCCGACAATTTGTTCGAGTACGTCTTCAATCGTGACCATGCCTGCCACGCCGCCGTATTCGTCTACTACAATGGCGATATGGTTGCGATTGCTGCGAAATTCTTTGAGTAATATATTCAATCGTTTCGATTCTGGGATAAACACCGCTGGGCGCAGCATGTCGCGCACTTCAAAATCTTCGCCAGCGTAGTAGCGCAATAAATCTTTGGCTAGTAGCACCCCTATCACATCATTTTTATTGTCTTCAATGACTGGAAAGCGCGAGTGGGCGGTTTCGATGACGTGCGGAATAAAGGTTTCTGGCGGGTGGGTGATGTCGATGACATCCATTTGAGAGCGCGGAATCATGATGTCCCGCACTTGCATTTCGCTAACTTGCAGCACGCCTTCTATCATGGCGAGTGAGTCTGCATCCATTAAGCTATTTTCATAAGCACCGTGTAAAAGCGCTACAAGTTGCTCGCGATCTTCAGGTTCACGCAGTAAAAAATGACTTAAACGTTCTAATAAACTGGGTTTTTGTCCTAGTTGCTTTTCGGAGTCGGCAGCCATTAGGCGTCCTATGTAATGAGATAGGGGTCAGCATACCCTAATTTGCAGACAATTGCAGTCTCTAAGCTTTCCATGAGCTCGGCTTGCGCTTCAATTTCGTGATCATAACCATGCAAATGTAGCATGCCATGCACGGTTAAATGGGCGTAGTGCGCAAGCAGCGGCTTGTTCTGGGCAATCGCTTCAGCCGCAACCACTGGCGCACAAATAATAATGTCGCCCATTAAATGCGGTTCTTCGGTCAGTGGAAAAGTCAGCACATTGGTGGCGTAATCTTTAGCGCGATAAGCTTTGTTTAGTGCACGCCCTTCGGCCTCATCGACGATGCGTATGGTCGCCTCGGTATCTACCCGAACGCTGGCTTGTGCCCACTTGCGAAATTGGCTGCGAGTGGGTAAGTCAGCTTGAGTAGCGGCATATTGGATAGAGAGACTTAGTTTTGGCATGATGTGTGTTTTAACGCATAAAGTGACGTAATAAAGCGCGTAAGCCCTATTTTGATTGCGTAGGGCAATCCACATAAGGGTAGCGCACATGGCCGTAACGAATCACTAAGATTGCAATGGAAATGAGGAAGATAGAGCTTGAAAGCGCAATCATACGGAACGCATCAATTTCTGCTACATCTAACACCAAGAAACGCGCCAATGCGATGATGCCGATATATAGCGGGTATCGCACAGGCAAATTACCAGAACCTAGGTAATGGTTGAGCATAGACATGACTTCAAGGTACAAGAATAGCAAAAGTAGATCGCCCACAGTAATGGCGCGTGCAAGCCATATATGCGAAATTGCCTGAAATACGGCGAAAATAGTCGCCATTGCAATGGTAATTAGCACGGCTTGTTCTACAAGACCAAGGCCGCGTTGCATCAACCTGCTGAATCTATTCGGTGTCATTTTTTGCTCCTGTTGTGTCTCACTAGCTATAAATTAACCCTGAGAGTGGGTCTGTGAATGGTCAAAGGTTAAGCCGCCCTTGGCAGGTTGGCGTTACTAGCTTGGGTTTATGCTTTATTATTATGCTCGTATTCTTCGTAAGCATTTACAATTTTTTGTACTAGTGGATGCCGCACGACATCGGCTGATAAAAAATGTGTCATGGCGATGCCTTTAATCTCTTTTAAAACTTTTTGCGCTTCGACTAAACCACTTTTTTGATGTTTTTGCAAATCAATTTGCGTCACATCACCAGTAATCACTGCTTTTGTACCAAAGCCTATGCGTGTTAAAAACATCTTCATTTGTTCGGGCGTGGTGTTTTGCGCTTCATCCAAAATAATAAAGCTTTGGTTTAGGGTGCGACCACGCATGTAGGCGAGTGGGGCAACTTCAATGGCACCACGTTCAAACATTTTATTCACCGTGTCATAGCCAGCTAAGTCATATAAAGCATCGTATAAAGGGCGTAGATACGGATCAACTTTTTGGTTTAAATCGCCGGGTAAAAATCCCAACTTTTCACCCGCTTCAACAGCAGGGCGCACCAGTACAATACGTTTTACATGATCGCGGGTCATGGCATCTACCGCGCTAGCGACAGCTAAATAGGTTTTGCCTGTGCCCGCTGGGCCAATGCCAAAGGTAATGTCGTGGTCTTGAATTTGCTGCAAATAGGCGATTTGGCGTGGCGTGCGACCATGTAATTCACTGCGGCGTGTCATCAATACTGGTGCATTTGAGGTGGCGACATCTTCAGGTTTTAATTTATCTATTTCTACTAAGCCTAGTTGAATTTCATCTAAGCCAATTGGTTTTTTGGCGCGGACATAAAAATTCTCAAGCAGTTGAACGGCTAAGCGCATGTTGTGTATATCGCCAGCCAACTTAAAGTGTGCGCCGCGCCGCGCAATATTCACTTCTAACGCATCGGCAATTTGCTTGATGTTTTCATCAAGTGCGCCGCACAAATTGGCTAGCTTTAGGTTGTCTTCGGGGCTTAAAGTGATTTCCATATTTTTCTAGTCACTGATTTTTAACGGTGTTTAAACGATGCGACCGCGTAGGCGTTTTGGGTTGGTCACATCGGTAATACGCACATTGGCAAAACTGCCAATCAAGCTTACGTCGCCCGCAATGTCTACAATTCGGTTGTTATCCGTTTTGCCTGCGAGTTCGGTGGCATCTTTCCAAGAAGCACTTTCAATCAATACACGCTGTACCGTATCTAACATGGCCTCGCTAATCAGCTTGCCTTGTGCTTCGTTAATGGCTTGCAGCTTGGCTAAACGCGCTAGCTTTACTTCTTGCGTGGTGTCGTCAGCTAAATATGAGGCTGGCGTGCCTGGGCGTGGGCTGTATAAAAAGCTGAAACTGTAATCAAAGCCTACGTCTTGCATGAGTTTGGCTGTGGCTTCAAATTCGGCTTCTGTTTCACCCGGAAAACCAATAATAAAGTCTGAAGTAAAGGTCAGGCTTGGGCTAGCCACGCGCAATTTTCGTATGGTCGATTTGAACTGCAAGCCGGTGTAATTGCGTTTCATGGCCATCAATACGCGATCTGCGCCAGCTTGCACGGGCAAATGCAGCTGCACTGCCAATTTAGGAATGTTGGCAAAACAATCTATCAGGCGTTGATTCATTTCGTTGGGGTGGCTAGTGGTGAAGCGTATGCGCTCAATCTGCGGGATCTCGGCGATGTATTCAATCATCATGGCCAAATCTGCTTCTAATCCATTATATTCAGCGCGGTAAGCATTGACGTTTTGGCCTAATAGAGTAATTTCTTTGATACCTTGCTCAGCCAATTGTACGGCTTCAGTCAGAATAGATTCAAACGGGCGCGACACTTCTTCGCCGCGTGTAAACGGCACTACGCAGAAGCTGCAATATTTACTGCAACCTTCCATAATGCTCAAAAATGCACTGGCGCCTTCTACACGCGGTGGTGGCAAATGGTCAAATTTCTCAATTTCCGGGAATGAAATGTCCACCTGAGATTTGCCGCTGGCTTGGCTATTTTTGATCATATCAGGCAGGCGATGCAAGGTTTGCGGGCCAAATACCACGTCTACATAAGGTGCACGCTTGATGATGTTGTCGCCTTCTTGCGAGGCAACACAACCGCCCACACCAATCACTAAATTAGGATTCGCTTTTTTCAGCGGAATAAATCGGCCTAAATGGCTGAATACTTTGTCTTCTGCTTTTTCGCGCACCGAGCAGGTGTTCAGCAAGATAACATCAGCGTCTTCCGGTGTCTGTGTTTCTACCATGCCATCGGTCATGGCTAACATATCCGCCATGCGCGAAGAGTCGTATTCATTCATCTGACAGCCAAAAGTCTTAATAAATACTTTTTTTGGTGCGGTTGGAATGTCGGTGGGTGGCGTTAATTTTTCTTCAGGATGATTCAAGGCTAAGCTGCAAATTTGTAAAACATAATTTTAGCGCATTTAGCCACTTGCTTCACGCAAACTTGCTTGGCGCAAGGTAAAATAGGCCAAAACATCAGTAGGTTAGAATCGTATGCAAGCACTTCCCATTTTTATGAATATTACCAATCGTCTATGCGTTGTGATTGGCGGCGGTGAAGTTGCCTCACGCAAAGTGGCAATGCTGTTAAAAGCCAATGCCGCAATTACGCTGTACGCGCCTGAAATATGCCACGCGTTGCAAGCCTTGGCTGATGCAAAAAAAATTACTTTTAGGCATGCTCAATTCGATGCCAGCCAGCTGACAGGTGCGTGTTTGGTCATTGCTGCGACCGATGTTGAAGCGGTGAATATTGCAGTATCACAAGCCGCAAAGGCGCAAAATATACTGGTGAATGTGGTGGATTCTCCCGCTTTATGTACGTTTACTATGGCGTCAATTGTGGAAAGATCGCCCATTGTGATTGCGATTTCCAGTGAGGGCAATGCCCCAGTGTTGGCGCGTTATATTCGCACGAAAATTGAAACGATGTTACCAGCGGGTTATGGTCGTATCGGCGTGATCGCCGGTGAATTTAGAGATAAGGTCAAGGCCAAGTTTGCCACTACGCAAGAACGCCGCATTTTTTGGGAAGGTGTGCTGCAAGGGCCCATTGTAGAGCGCATTTTGTCTGGACAAGAGGCGGCAGCACGACAATCTATAGAGGCCTTATTGGCAGAAAAAACAGAAGGTAGTCACCACGGCGAAGTGTATTTGGTGGGCGGTGGGCCTGGTGATCCGGATTTATTAACCTTTAGGGCGTTACGTCTCATGCAGCAATGTGATGTTTGCGTGTACGACAAGCTGGTCAGCCCCGAAGTGATGGCGTTGGTGCGTCGCGATGCTGAATTGATTTATGTGGGTAAATCGCGCGATCAACATACTTTGCCGCAAGAAGAAATTAACGACTTATTAGCTAAATTGGCCTTGCAAGGCAAGCGTGTATTGCGCTTAAAAGGCGGCGACCCGTTTATTTTTGGGCGTGGCGGCGAAGAGATTGAAACGCTGATGGCGCATGGCGTACCGTTTCAAGTGGTGCCGGGTATTACTGCGGCGAATGGCGTTTCTAGTTATGCCGGCATTCCATTAACGCATCGAGATTATGCACAGGCTTGCTTGTTTATTACCGGCCATCATAAGAATGGCACGCTAGATTTAGATTGGGTGGCGATGTCGCGCCCACGGCAAACCGTGGTAATTTACATGGGCTTGGTGGGTTTGGCGGATATTTGTAAACAGCTGATTGCGCAGGGTGTGCCAGCGGATATGCCGTGTGCCGTGATTCAGCAAGGTACCACGCAGCGCCAACGAGTAATAACTGCAAGCTTGCTAGACTTGGCTGAAAAAGTAGCCGAGGCGGGCATGAAACCGCCATGCCTAACGATTATTGGCGAAGTAGTGAAGCTGCGTGAAAAATTAAACTGGTTTGAGCCTAGCGTGAATGCTGAAGGCAATTTTTCATGATGAATATGGCAAAAAAAGTCTAAAAATAAATGCCCTGGGAGGCTCGTCCCTATTGGCTCCTAGGGCATCTGTTTTGATGATATTGGCGGTGTTTTTTCTTAATTCACTGGCTATTGGGCAAAATGCATAGACTAGTCTGTAATCGGTAAACTCAGTCGCGCTTCTAAGCCACCTTCGGGCCGGTTGATGAGCTCTAAATTGCCGCCGTGCAACTTGGCAATTCGATCTGCAATTGCTAAGCCTAAGCCGCTGCCACCGGCATTGCTGCGGGCGGTATCTAGCCGTTCAAATGGACGCAATAGTTTTTCAACGTGTGTTTCAGGAATACCTGGGCCATTATCAAACACGCTAATCACAATATGATCCGCCATTATTTTACTGGCTACACGCACTTCGCCGCCGCCATAGGCATAGGCGTTACCGACCAAGTTATCTAATAATCTTTGCATTGCCAATGGTCTGATGGGGATAAAGTAAGTGGGCGCTAACTGCACCACTAAGTCCCGCCCAGCCCTGGATTGTCGGTCTTGCACCGCTTGCAGTAGCGTATTGATGTCAGTCATTTTCGTCGGTTCGCCTTCTACCCCTTTCACGAAATCCAAGAACTGATGAATGATATTATTCATGTCGGCAATGTCTTCAATCATGCCGTTTTTTAAGCTGGCGCATTCTTCATCAGGCAACATTTCTACCGCGAGACGCAACCTTGCAAGCGGAGTGCGAATATCGTGTGAAACCCCCGCTAAAATTAGCGTGCGCTCGGCGTCTAGTTCGGCGAGTGACTCGGCCATTTTATTAAAGGTGTTGTTCACTTCACGCAACTCGGCAAAGCTTCCTTCGGGTAGCTTGTCTGGTAGTTCGCCATTGCGTAGTCTGTTGGCGGCATTTCTGAGTAAGTGCAACGGGCGGTTAATCCGTACCGCCAGTAAGTAACCACCAGCTAGTGATAACAATAATACTAGCGCACCCCAGCCCAGCCATTGCCAAGGAAAAGGGCGCTCTACATGCACACGAGGAATCACCACCCAAAAATCATCCTGACCAATGTTGAAGCTTACCCATAGACCCTGAACACCGTAGTGGTTGACGGTAATGATAGTTTCTACGCCTAGTCGCTCACGAATTTTTTCAGCTACCATATTGATAAATGGATCCGCAGGCAGCGGTTCAATCTCTTCCATAAAATCCGCGTAATAAATACGCACGCCTTCTTTACCGGTAATTTCGGAGAGTAATGCTAAACGCAGATTTTCTTGTGAGGCAATGAGCGAAGCGCGCGTGTAGTTCACCACGGTTATCGCTTGTAAGGCGGTGGCCTCCGCGCGCGGTTCGCGTTCAAAATACTCAAAAATTTGCAGTGATGCAAACTGACCGACTGCTAGCAATACGGCAATCAGCAGCATGACTCTAGTGAGCAGTGTGTTGGGTAAAAGGCGTAATTTCAAGGGTGATTTATGCTATTAAAAATGAGTAAAACAAAAGTGAATATGGTTATTTGGCATGAATATAGAATAAAGCGATTATATCCATGCCGTAACATGGTCAATATCGGCCTACTGATCAACCTCACCATCGGGAATAAATACGTAGCCAAAGCCCCACATGGTTTGTAAATAGCGTGGATGCGATGGATCTAGTTCTATCAGCTTACGCAAACGGGATACCTGTACATCAATACTGCGATCAAACACATCAAGCTCGCGACCGCGTGCAAGTTGCATCAGTCTGTCACGAGATAAGGGCTGGCGTGGATGATCAACAAAAACTTTAAGTAAGGCAAACTCGCCGCTGGTAATGGTCATCGCCACACCATCTCGGCTGAGCGAACGTGTGGAGGTGTTAAACACAAACTCGCCTATGGTCACACTATCGGTATTGGTAGCGGGAGCGCTAGGTTGTAAGCGCTCATGTCTGCGCAAAACCGCGTTAATACGTGCAAGCAATTCACGCGGGTTAAATGGCTTGGGTAAGTAATCGTCCGCCCCCATTTCAAGACCAATAATCCGGTCAACTTCATCGCCGCGAGCCGTTAACATGACAATCGGCAGCATGGTGCCCGAACCCCGAATTCTGCGACAAATTGATAGGCCATCTTCACCAGGCAACATTAAATCGAGTACTAACATATCAAAATGCTCAGCGGCTAGTGTAGAGTCCATTTCTTTAGCATCGGACACCACTTTAACGTTAAAGCCCTGTTCGGTTAAGTAGCGTTGTAATAATTCACGTAAACGAATGTCATCATCTACTACCAAGATTTTTTTATTATGATCTGTCATGATTTGAATTGAGTCCGTGTTGTTAGGTTTGTTAATGTTGATTTAATTCAACTAAGTTTTCAATACCCGATTTTAA
The DNA here is from genome assembly GCA_903846555.1 of uncultured Pseudomonadota bacterium. Taxonomy (GTDB): domain Bacteria; phylum Pseudomonadota; class Gammaproteobacteria; order Burkholderiales; family Methylophilaceae; genus Methylotenera. The sequence goes on along the minus strand of CAINBI010000026.1, from coordinate 133 downwards.
CCGCAAAGCGAAAATCTCGGGGGCTTGCCCCCGAGTTGGATAGCTTACAATGGCTGGGTTTGCCATTGTGAGGTATCCAACTGATGGACGTACGGAGAAATACACACCATATATTTAGAATTATGTACCACTT
>CAINBI010000025.1 GCA_903846555.1 uncultured Pseudomonadota bacterium | reverse complement strand
CTTGGCTGGGGTAAAATCGCTGTACTCTGGCAATTGTGCTGAAAGCTATACCTCGGCGCAATGCAAGACCGCAGGGCTTGATCCTGGCGCAATGCGACGGCCAGACACCTACATTGAATCCAACACCACGCTACAGATGCGTGAAGCGGAGACGCAGTGTAAAGCGCTAGTACCTGCCTCTAACTGGCTAAAGGCTAAAACCGATCCTGTGATTGCCGAAGCCGTGCGGGTCTGGGTGCAAAAATGCGCTGCGCCGAAGGCAGGGGAGTGGACGGTAACTACGGGGCAGTAGGTTATTTGAAAACCAAAAAGGCGGGCTGGGTAAGTTTTTATCAGCCAGCTTTTTTAGTTAGCGGTACACTACACCAGTAAAATCTTTTCGATAGTCATAATTATAAGCTGGACAAACCACGCCGCCGATTCTAGGCATTCCAGACCAATAACATTTGCCATCACCATCGGTTGAAACAATTTCAACTATTTCACCTAATTGACCAGGAACCACTTTTGCTTTAACGTAGGGTGCATCTTTACTGCCAGTAACATAGTGATGTTTTAAAACCGCTATATTTTGAAAATCTTTTTTAACTAAAGCATTAATACCGACGGCACCATCGGCAAATCCAAATTTAGAAATTACTGCAACAGCTAAATAATTGTCTGCATTCGCACAACGATAGTCTTTGTTGTTAATAGCATTACATACTTCTTGAACTGTAGCGTCGGTGCCAACACCAGCAAACCCATAAATATAGCCTGACTTTTCAGTATTATTAACCATTTTATTGGCAACACTACCAACACTCGCACACCCCGTCACCACCATCGCCGTAGCCAAAGCCAAGCCAATTTTCAATACATTCATTTTCTTATTCAATTTACTTCTCCTAAATTTCACCGATTTCGGTCATGAATCAATTTTACCTAATCTGAAAAAAGCCAATCAAAATTAGCGCTTATCTGGTGATGGTTATCTATTCAGGCAAGAACATTCTCGCTTGATTAACTACAGATTATCATGGTTAGATGGGTTGTCAAATCTAGCTAAATTTTAGCTACGGATTTAAAGTGATTGCTGAATGGATTGGTTTTGCGTGGGAATCTTTGCCGTTAGCGAGGCGATATAGTTTCTGTGTAAGTATGACTTATTAGGAACTGGTAGGGCAGGAACAAATTGTATCAAAGCGCTAGTAATATTTGTTGAACAATTGCGTCGCAAGGCTGAAGTGCTGGTGGATTCGCCCCTGCCTTTGGGCATTATCATTCAGTGCGTAAAACACCGTCCTTTAGGACGGTGATATAAGCACAAATAACGCAGTTATTTTAAAAAACGTTTGGAATAAAGCCCAGTGTAGGTTTCGGTAAAAATGGCGATTAGTGAGAAACGCGTGTTGTGCCACCATTTTCAATCAAGCGCACTTTGTCACCCGCTATAAACTGCTCGTCAGCCTCTTGCACAATCGCTATTAAAGCGCCACCATCCACTTTTACGGTAATTTCTAAAGCATCTTTACGCGTCAAACCTTCTTCTGCGGCAGAGCCTGCAAGACCACCTACTACAGCGCCAATCACGGCGCCAATCGCACTACCATTACCGTGCCCAACTGAGCTGCCCGCAATGCCACCAATAGCGCCACCAGCCACGGTGCCAATGGGTGTTTTAGTGCCTTCTAGTTTTACCTGACGTACACTTTCAACCACACCCGTTTTAACTGTTTGCGCTTTACGAGCGTCGTCGCGGCTATAAACGCTACCAGAGTTTGAGCTGGCGCACGCGCCTAGTGCTAAGCTTAATAGGCCGATAACTAATATTTTCGTTGTTTTCATGGGATGCTCCTCAAAATGAATGTGTTAAAAACGATTTAAACTAATGGCTAAGGTGATTCTTATTCAGCAATATCTTTGCTTGGATTTTGTTCAGCAATGGCGGTTTCATTCACCAAAGCTTGTGCGTAAACGGCTTCAATTTCGTCGCGGGTCGGTTTGTGGTTTTGGCCACCGCGACTTTCAATTTTAATCGCACCCATAGTAGACGCTAACCTACCGCAGGTTGGCCAATCCCAGCCTTTGGCCATGCCGTACATTAAGCCAGCGCGATAGGCGTCGCCGCAACCGGTTGGGTCAACAATGCTCATGGCCTTGACGCATGGAATATCAAAGCATTGACCATCCGCATAAATCTGTGAACCTGCACCACCTAGCGTCACGATAAGGGCTTTTACTTTAAGCGCGAGTGCATCTAGCGATAACCCTGTTTTATCTTGAATAATTTGAGATTCGTAATCATTCACTGCTAAGTAATCTGCTATGTCAATGAACTGCAAAAGCTCCTCACCGTTAAACATCGGCAAACCTTGGCCTGGGTCAAACAAAAATGGAATACCAGCTTCAAAGCATTCACGCGCATGTTGAAACATGCCGTCGCGACCGTCAGGCGCAATAATCGCCAAAGTCACATTTTTAGCATCATTCACACTGTTTTGATGAGACTCTATCATGGCACCAGGATGAAAAGCTGTAATCTGGTTATCATCGATATCTGTGGTGATAAAAGCTTGCGCAGTAAAGCTGTTGGGGATGGTTTTAATATGCCCAGTGCTAAGCTTGTGGCTATTGAGCCATTGCGTATAGGTGGCAAAGTCATCGCCTACCGTTGCCATAATCAGCGGATTTCCGTCTAGCAATTGCAAATTGTAGGCAATGTTGCCAGCTGTGCCGCCAAATTCACGACGCATTTCTGGCACATAAAAAGCCACGCTAAGCGCGTGAATTTTGTCAGGCAAAATGTGATTTTTGAATTGATCTTGAAACACCATGATGGTGTCGAAGGCGAGTGAACCGCAAATAAGTGTATGCATGAGAGTTAAATAATTTTTTAAAAAAACATTATCTTATTTATTGCCCACTACTAGCAAGCAACTTGAAGTTATCTTACATTTTGGCATCGCTATTAATTTATTCAGCGCTAACTCAACGTAAGCGTTTAAAATTAGGCAGTTAAAGCCTCGTCAATCAAAATTTTAGCGGCTTTTTTTGCGTATTTCATGGCACCAGAGCCACGCTTCATTTGTTCTGCTTGCACGGCACCTTCAAATAACAGTGAAAGTTGTAGCGCCAAGCCATCCGCATCTTTAATGTTCGCTTCAGCAGCTAAGCTGCTTATGTATTGCCTAAATTGGCGTGATTGCTCTGAGGATAGCTGATGTACCGGACTTTCTTCATTAGGAAACTCGGCCGAGGCTTTGATAAAACCCATGCCACGGAAATTAGGTGAGGTGACCCATTCTTCGATGAACTCGAATAGTTTTTGTAATTTTTCGCTAGGTTTTTTTGTGTTGGTATTGAGCTTATCACTCAACCAAGTTTGAAAATCTTGATGGCCTTTATTTAGCACCTCAAGAATTAAATTTTCTTTGCTGGTAAAGTATTTATAAAGCGTCATTTTAGTCGTGCCCGCTACCGCAACAATGGTATCAACACCAGTCGAGTTAATGCCCCTTGTTTGAAAAAGGTCAGTTGCTACCACTAATATTTTACTTTTTAACGTAGACATAAGATAAGGTCACCCATTAAATACCTGAAATTCATTTTATACTAAAAAACATAAAACCCATATACAGATATGTATATATCATGATTGGTTTTATACCCATTGCATTTAATATGTAATTACTTGAATTTTAACATTATTTATAATGGGCATTATTGATGCATAATGATGCAGCTAGGCATATATTAATTGGCGTGATTTGAGCACGATTCTATTCTGAGTCGTGCTCGGTAGTTTGTGTCATGCGCTCATTTTAAATAAAAAGTTAAATTAAACGTATAATCTAACCAATAGGTCACAAAGAATATTCCTTATGAGCAGCCAACAACCGATAAACATTCCTTACGACGACCCTAGACGCCACGCGATGGCCAATAAGTCGACATGGGTAAGCGTTGCGGCTAATACATTATTAACGCTACTGCAAATTATGGCGGGTGTTTTCGCGCACTCACAAAGTTTAATTGCGGATGGCATGCACTCACTATCTGACCTTGTGTGTGATTTTTTGGTGCTAGTCGCGAGCCATCACAGCAAAAATCCTGCCGATGAAGGGCATCCTTATGGGCATGGTAGGGTTGAAACGGCAGCTTCGTTTGTATTAGGTGCAATTTTAGCGGCCACTGGCGGTGCTATTATGGTGGCGGCCGCGATGAAATTACAGAATGTTGAGCATTTACCACCTGTGGCACCATTAGCGCTATGGGTAGCACTAGGTGCTCTTGTGACTAAAGAAGGATTGTTTCGTTATATGTTGCATGTTGGCGAGCGGTTACGTTCACCAATGCTAATTGCGAACGCTTGGCATGCGCGGTCTGATGCTGCTTCATCGCTAGTGGTGGCGGTGGGTATTGGTGGTAATCTGATGGGGTTTGTTTTTGCTGACTCGGTTGCGGCCATTTTGGTTGGTTTCATGATCGTGCGTATGGGTATTGTGTTTGCTTGGGATGCTTTTCAAGAATTGATTGATGCTGGATTATCTATTGATGAGGTCGATAGTATTCGCCAAACGCTGATTGATACCCTAGGAGTAAAAAGTCTGCATGAGCTACGCACCAGACGCATGGCCCACCGTGCTTTAGTGGATGCACATATTTTAGTTGATCCGCGTATTAGTGTTTCTGAAGGGCATTGCATCGCAGAACGTGCTCGTGGTCGCGTGCTAAAAAGCCATCCAACTGTGGTTGACGTGCTGGTGCACGTTGATCCTGAAGACGATCTTGAACATGATGAAAATGCCGAGCGTATGCCTGAGCGTGAAAGCTTGCTAATGCATCTTGCGCCTTTGCTTAATGGGCTTCCAGAGCCGAAAAAAGTAGTATTACATTATATTGGTGGGAAAGTTGAAGTTGAAGTTTACTTACCACATGATTTTTTTGATAGCGGATCAGCCTTGGCAAAGGCTGAAGCGGATGTGGCTAAGCGATTGACTGATAATCAGTATTTTCGGTCAATTGCGCTTAACTGCATGGTGGTTAAAAAGTGATTTCACGATATTTGGCATGCAGATTGCATGCTATTAAAAACGTAGTATTTTTACATTTCAGACTGGTAAAAAAAATGAATTTTTTTCGCAGCCAACTAAGCTTTAAAGGCCAGATTATATGAAGAAAAATGATAATAAAATTAAAGTTATTATTGCCGATGACCATGCAATTTTAAGAGCTGGGCTGAAACAGATTCTTGCTGAGACCGACGATATTGTTGTGATTGCAGAGGCACAAAATGCCGCAGAGGCGATTAAGTTGGCCTGCCAGCAAGAGGCAGATGTGCTGTTGTTAGACATCGCACTACCTGATCGTAGCGGTATCGATGCACTTAAATATATTAAGCACGAAAACAGTCGTATTGCGGTGCTCATGTTATCTATGTATAAAGAAGATCAATATGCTGTGCGTTGCCTTAAATCTGGCGCTGCGGGTTATCTGTGCAAGCAGAGCGCATCGGCCGAGTTGGTGAATGCGGTTCGTGCCGTGGCCAAAGGTAAAAAGTACATTACTGTAGAGGTGGCCGAGATACTCGCCAACAATGTGAGTATAGAGAATGATAAAGCGCTACACGAAACCCTTTCAGATCGAGAGTTTCAGACGCTCACCATGATTGCATCAGGTTTTTCAGTGGGTGAAATTGCCGATAAACTAGCACTTTCAGTTAAAACAATCAGCATGTACCGCACGCGTATGCTTGAAAAAATGCAGTTGCGTCACAATGCTGATCTCACGCACTACGCCATTAAGAATCACCTCGTGGATTAATCTCTATTCACTTCTATTAAGAACCAAAGTATAAGCCGCAGCCACAATACCCCGCACCTAGATTCGACCTAACAAGGCTGAATGTCATAAAACCATCAGCTATATGATTGATTCCACTAGGTTGGTTCAAATTTAAGTTACTTTTACCCCTCTGTTTCAGGTATTCAGCAGCTGTTTTTATTTCCATAATGACATCATTACATAAGTTATAATTTTTTTGGTACTTCAATGTTACCCAATAAATTTGCCAGCCACATAAATGGTGAGTGAACAAAATAAATGGAAGAACCTTTAGCCGACAAGATGATGAATTTCTCTCAAGATGACATTAAATACACACAACAATTGCAACTAGCCATGAGTGATCTATTGCAATTGGCTTTAGAGCACCAAAGTGCTGGCGATATTGAGCAAGCCATGGGGATTTATCTTAATATTATCGAAATTCAACCTAGGCACGCAGAGGCTAACCATAATCTAGGCCTGATAGAGGTCAGGGTTAATGGTGCGTTGGCGGCATTACCAAGGTTAAAAATTGCAGTACAGGCCAAGCCAGAAAATGAACTATACCGATTAAGTTATGCGTATGCACTTTTGCAATCTGGTACGACTGCACTGGATTCTATTTAGTCGATGGGAGCCATTTATGCTACATTTGATCGCTAATCCAATCGACATCAACTGTTGCACTTTGAAGTTGAATCCACCTTTGATATTTAAAGCAATTATTTATGATTAACAGCAAAGATTTGGTGCCACTTCCGAAGGGCTTAATTAAAGTTGGGCTTCCTACGATTCATCCGCTTTATGATGAGTATGGCAAGTTGCTGCTGCAGGCTGGAATGGTGGTTGAAACTGAGGCTCAAATGGGAAGGCTTTATGAGCATGGGCGTTATAAATTTTTGCAGTTAAGTGAAAACGCGCTAGCAGCTAAAGGCTCTGGAGGCCAAGGAGTTGTTGAGCATGATGGGCGGCAAGTGGGGGACAATCAACAGCAAGGTGAGAGGTTGGTGGTACTGCCATTTAATAGACTTAAGCTGGGTGAAAATCTGCAAATTAGCCCACTTTCCGACAATGCTGGGTCAATCAAATATTTTATTAAGTTTGTAGGTGGGGTAGATAAAAAAAGCCTAATTTTCACGCTACCTTTAATCGATAATAAAGTGATGTTCGTCAAAGAAAATACTGGATTCTCAGTATTTATGTTTAGTGGCAAAGGTGTATACCGATTCAATACTATGGTCGACGTGGTTGTTAGTCGTCCATTTCCTCATATGTACCTTAAATTCCCGCGTGAGGTGTATTTCAATGCCTTAAGAAGAAACCAGCGTGTACCAGTTAATATTATTGTAGCTTTAATGAATAAAAGTGCTAATGAGCATGCAAATGCTAAAATCTCGGGACGCATTGTAGATTTGAGTTTAGGCGGAATTCTTGTTGAAACAAACAAAACTAACGCTAACGCTGATGTGGGTGATGATTTTGAATGCACCTTCAAAATTAATTTTGGAGGCGAAGAGTTGGTTCTTGTACTTGATAGTATTTTAAAAAACTTATCGCCCGTTGAGCAGTCTGATGGTCGGACCTTCTACAGTTATGGTATTCAGTTTAAGCATATTTCCGTTAAGGATAAAGTCCTGCTTCAAGGGTTTATTTTCCAGCTGCTCACAGGGGAGAATATAGACGAATTGTAATTTATAGCAAACTATTGCAAGTAAATTTACTTTCTATGGAGTCAATAATCGTCATGATTGAGTCGGTCTGTGGGTAAAGTTCGATAAAATACCTGCATTTTACAAAATAGCCTGAATTTAATCGTTATCCCAAATACAGCTTATTTTAATTTACTTTACTTTGTGATAGCTGACTACAGTTCAGCTTACTTTAGTTGGGTTTTACAAAATTAATTAATCGATAATATTAGTATAATGAGTAAGTTACAATAATTATTGCAAACTCTTAAGGAAGTGCTGATTTATTCAACCGTTCGCCCTGAGCTAGTCGAAGGGTGCTTTTAACATACTAATTCTTATAGTAAAAAATAAAGAATGGTTCGACAAGGCTCTCCTGAGCGTAGTCGAAGGACTCACCACGAGCGGATTTAATCTGCACCTACTTAAATGCTTTCAGCGCATTTAATTCTAAAGATTCTACAATCATGGCCGATACCCTAAACATCAGCATTGCTAATTCGGCAGGCATGACAAAGTAAAGTTTAGGTCTAAAGTAAAGGTTGAAAAAAGATTTTAACTTAAACCTAAACTTTCTAAAGTGTTTACCGATAATAGTTACATCAGCAGCGCAATTCGAACTTAACTGCAATGCTACTGGCAATACGATGTAAATGAAATTTACTTTAAATTTAGGAGAATCATCATGGCTTCAGTTATCAATACCAACATTGCATCATTAAACACACAACGTAATTTAAGCGCTTCACAAGCTTCACTTGGTACCTCACTACAACGCTTGTCATCAGGCCTTCGTATTAACAGCGGTAAAGATGATGCGTCTGGTTTAGTAATTGCTACAAAAATGGACTCACAAATTCGCGGTATGAACGTTGCGATTCGTAACTCTAACGACGCAATTTCATTTGCGCAAACTGCCGACGGTGGTTTAAGTAAAGTGACTGACACATTACAACGTATGCGTGAACTGGCGGTACAAGGCGGTAACGGCACAACTGATAATGCTAGTTTAACAGCGGAGTTTGGTCAGTTGCAGGCTGAAATTACTAGAGTTACTGGCAGTACAAATTTTAACGGTATCAATACACTAGGTGCAGCAGCTGGTTCAGGCCTTATTTTCCAAGTAGGTGCTGGTACAACTGCTAATGATTCGGTTACAGTGACTGGTACAGATCTTACTGCCGTAGCTGCCGAGACAGCTAAAGCCGCTACCGCTACTTTTAAAGTAGATACCGCAGCAAATGCAAAGTTAGCGATTGATCAGATTGATAAGTCGATTGTAGAGGTTAATAGTTCACGCGCTACTTATGGCGCGGTACAAAACCGTTTTGAATCAATTGTAGCTAACTTGCAGCAGTCTTCTGAAAACCAATCTGCGGCTAAATCACGCATCATGGATGCTGACTTTGCATCAGAATCTGCAAACTTGACTCGTAGTCAAATCTTGCAACAAGCAGGTACTGCAATGTTAGCGCAAGCCAACTCATTACCTAACGGTGTGTTAGCGCTATTAAGAGGCTAAGTTTTAATTAAAGCATGGCTCTTATCACCCACAGGACATGTCCTGTGGGTTTTTGCATTTTTAGTCGGCTCCCTAACTTTAAATTTATCGTTAGTTAAAAGCATTAGATCTTTGCATGAAGCTAAATTTGCTATGTTTCGTGCAAATCTCTCAATAATATGAGCTTAATTTCTAGAAGCGGCTATTGATTAGCATGGTATTGACGCCCAATAAAATTCGTTGGATCTTAGTGAAGCAAGTTTTATAAAAAAATATTGAGTAATAGCCCTAAATTTTTGACAAACGCTGCCGATAAATAAGTAGAAGCAAGTTAAACCGAATGAAATTTAAAGTGCAGTAAGGAGATTGTCATGTTTAATTCGTCGTTAGAAGCCTATGGGTCAGTTAGAAAGTTGGCTGCAGTGCAAAACTTTGCAGCTAGCCCAGTTGCCTCTGTGGCTAAGCCTGTTGTAAAGACTGAAAATGTTAAGTTAGAAAATAAACCAGTTGAGGTGGATAAAGCTTCGCTAGTTGTTGCCGTTAATAAACTTAATGAGTTTGTAGCCCCGGCTTTGCAGTCTGTTGAGTTTGCCGTAGATGATCGGACTGAGCGTATGGTGGTTAAAGTGGTAGATACCACCACAAAAAAAGTGTTGAGGCAGATTCCAAATGAGGAGGTGTTGGCGATGTCTAAAACACTGGATAAATTGCAAGGCTTGGTCATTAGGCAGACGGCATAATAATTTTTTAAGCAATTGTTGATAAAACGTTGTTTTAGTATCGCTGTTTAGCTAAATGGTGGATACAAAAACCATTTATAGTGGATGTTGTCGTTACTATTGCTTCGGTCAGATGAAGTATCAACTTCCGTTCGGTCTGAGCCTGTCGAAGGCGTTGAATAGGCTCACATTTCGACAAGCTCAATGCGAACGGATTTCAAATATCATTGGGCCGAATCAATAGGCAGGTGTTTGCTGGGTTGGTATTGAACAAACAGCGGCTTTATTGAGGTATGTTTAAAAAGGATGTTGTATGGGCATTTCATCTGCAGGAATCGGATCTGGCCTTGATGTGAATGGTATCGTGACCAGTTTAATGGGTATTGAACAGAAACCATTAACTGCGGTAACTCAGCAAAAAACAGACTATCAATCTCAAATATCGGCCTACGGCACACTAAAAAGTAGCTTATCTACTTTTCAAACCGCAGTGAGCGCACTTTCTAGCGCATCTAAATTTAATGCACAGACTGTAAGTTCTGGTAATGCCAGTGCTTTTACAGCAACTTCAAATGGTAGTGCGACTATTGGTGATTACGCGGTAACCATTGGCCAATTGGCAAAGCCGCAAAAGTTGGCAACAGCGGGTTTTACCAATGTGACTGATACCGTTGATACGGGTACGCTATCTATTTCTTTTGGTCAATACGATACGGCAACGGTGCCTTATGGATTTACCAGCAATACCACTAAAACGCCCATCAGTATTACTATAGATAGCTCAAATAACACGCTTGCTGGCGTGCGTGATGCAATCAATGCCTCGAATACTAGCGTGAATGCAACCATCGTCAATAATGGCACCAAGAATCAACTCATTATTACCTCTAAAGACACTGGTGAAGTGAATAGCCTGAAAATATCTGGTGTATCGCAACTTGCCTACGACCCAAGCACTAGCGATGTCAATACCACAACGCAGATTCAAGCGGCAAAAAATGCTGAATTGAATATTGATGGTATTCATGTGGTTAAAGCCAGCAACACGATTAGCGATGTTATTGGTGGGGTAACGCTTAATTTGCTGACTACCAGCGCAGGGGTAAGTGCAAATTTAGGGGTTACTAGTAATCAGGAAGCTGTTAAGGCTTCAGTCACAGCGTTTGTAAGTGCTTATAACGGCTTAGATAGTACCCTGCGCAACCTAACTAAATATGACCCAACAGGAAAATCTTCTGGCGTTTTATTGGGAGATGGTACGACGCGAACACTAATTAGTCAGATTAAATCAGTGATGACTAAAGCAATAACTAGTAGCGGCAGCTTTAACTCATTGAGTCAAATTGGTGTTTCATTTCAGACGAGTGGTCAGTTAGCGCTAGATTCAACCAAATTATCAGCAGCAATGACTTCAAACTTTAGTGATATTGCTTCATTATTTGCCAATTCTGCCACGGCAACAGATGGGCAGGTTAGCTACTCTGCTAGCAGTAGTAAAACTCAGGCTGGCACTTATGCTGTTAATGTAAGCAGCACCTCTCCGCTAGTCGGGACAATTAACGGTGTGGCTGCAACTACTAACGGTACAAGATTAGTGGGGGCCTTTGGCGATGCCAGTGAGGGCTTGGATATCAATGTGGCGGGCACAGCGACTGGACCGCGCGGCACGGTTAACTTTAGTGTAGGTTATGCCGCACAGTTGAATAATGTGATGACCAGTCTGCTGAGTGATACCGGAATTTTAAGCGCCAGATCAGAGGGTATTAACACCGCTATTACTCGATTAGATAAACAGGCAGAGTCAATTACACTTAGGTTAACTGCAATCGAAAAACGTTATCGCGCGCAATTTACTAGGCTAGATACGCTGATGGCGAGCATGTCTACGACAAGCAGCTTCTTAACGCAGCAAATTGCAGCAATTAACTCAAATAAGTAGTCGTTATTTTTCAGAACAAGTAGAGGATATTATTATGTTTGGACTCAATCAGCGCGGAGCAGGTGGGTATGCACAAGTGGGCATTGAAACGGGCGTACTTGCAGCTAGCCCGAACAAATTAATTATTATGCTTTACGAAGGGGCGATTGCCGCTTGTTATGGTGCTATCAAGCATATGCAGAATAAGGACATCGTTAATAAAGGCGCCATGCTTTCGAAAGCGATTATGATTATTGAAAGTGGCCTCAGGATGAGTCTTGATAAAAAAGCAGGTGGTGAGATTGCTGAAAGCCTAGATGCACTTTATGTCTATATGAGTAATAGATTAACTATGGCGAATGTGCGTAACCAGCCAGAATTAGCGCATGAAGTGATTAAATTATTAGTTGAGCTAAAAGGTGCTTGGGAAGCGATTGGTAATGACCAAGCAGCTTCACCAGCGGTGTTTTCAGTTGCTAGTATGGCGCAATCTAGCCAAGGGCAACCTGGCCAAGCGACTGCTGTAGTTAATCGCAATATTGCTAATTACGCAAAGGTGTAATGTATGGAATATCAAAATACCATTGCTTTGTATGAGGATGTTGCTGAACTCACCAAACAAATGCTCTCGGCAGCGAGGCAGCAAGATTGGGATAAGCTGACTGAGCTGGAAACAAGTTGCGCCCAGCATGTAGTACATCTTAAAATGATCAAAGAAGCATTGCCGTTGGCCAAAGATGGGCGCGAGCGCAAAGTGGCTAGTATCAAGAGTATTCTTGAGGATGATCGTGAAATACGCAACTTGGTATCGCCTTGGATGGCAAGATTGAATTTGCTGATCAATAGCTATAATAATACAGGCGGTAAAGTGACGCGCGCTTACGGTCAGTAGCTTTATGTCCGTCACTTTCGACTAGTAACGATACTATTACCATGATGCTCAAGCTAGCAGACGTCGCAGGCGTTAATCCAGTTTCTAGGATAATGCCGGTCTTAGTTGTTGATAGTATCGGTAGCATCACTCAGGAGCTTGGCGATAGGGCGACGCAGCTTGTAAAAGGTCAGGAATATTTCGCGCATGTACTCGCTAAAATTGGCGATACCACTTACACCGTAAAAGTTGAAGGGACGGATCTTGAAGGCGACGCCCTAAAAGATATTGTGCTTAAAATGGATCTCGGCGCGTCAGCCAAAACGGGTCAAACTTTGTCTTTGCGATATATGCACGGTGACCCTGTGGCTACATTTTTACTCACGACAACACCAACCAATATTTTAGGAAGTACTACCGAAATTAGTGCAGCGGCTAGCCTTATCGGAAACTTCCTTAAACAAGCAGAGAGTGATGGCGTTTCAGCGCGAATAGAAGCGACTAGCGTTATTACACAGACACCCAATAACCCACAAGCCATTGCGCAAGATTTAAAACATGCAGTCAGTAGTAGTGGTTTGTTTTATGAATCTCACTTGAGTGAGCTGCTGCAAGGCAATCAAACGCTTGCGGCCATTAAGCAAGAGCCACAAAACCAAGCTAACCCGCCGATTGCTGCTTTAATGTCTCAACAATTAGCCGTTTTAGAAAGTCAGCGCATGTCATGGCATGGTGAAGTATGGCTAGGCCAAAAAATGGATTGGGACGTGTTTTTAGAGTCGCGCGATGCGACCGAGGATGAGACACAAGGTTCGCCTAGCCAGCCGAATGAGCAAGAAGATCGATTGATTTCTAGCGAGATGACTTTGCATTTACCTCACTTGGGTAAGGTGTCCACTAAAATAAGTTTGGTTGATGGGCGTATGCGGATCAGTATTCTTGCAGATCAAGCTGTAACTTTAGATGCACTTAAAAATCAACGGAAAAACTTGGCAGAAGCTATTGTTAGAAATGGCCAACAATTAGATGCTTTAACGATGCTAAAGCATGAATAACCCTAGCATAAAAGGCCTGTCTGATGCCAACCTGAGCCATGCTGGCATTGCTGTTCATAATCCTAATAAACAAGCCATTGCATTAGCTTATGGGGCTGGTGACTATGCCCCGAAAGTGGTGGCTAAGGGACGAGGCTTGATTGCAGAAAAGATTATTGCGAGAGCCAAGGAGCACGATGTGTTTGTGCATGAGTCCAAAGATATGGTTGCGCTATTAATGCAGGTGGATTTGGATGATCACATTCCCCCAGCCTTGTATCAGGCAATTGCTGAGGTGCTAGCTTGGCTATATCGGCTAGAGCAGGGAAAGGCTGACGAGGCTAATGTGGTTTTTTAATGCTTTTAATTTTGACTAAATTTTGACTAAACTTGCATGTTCATAATGTCGTGGTAGGCTGAAACGAGCTTGTTACGCACTTGTACTGTCGCTTGAAATGAGATGTTGGCTTTTTGCCCAGCAATCATCACATCAGATAAGCTGACACTATCATCACCCATAGCAAAACTTTTACCGAGCTTTTCTGCCTCAAATTGACTCTGACTCACTTGATTTAGTGAGGCTTTCAATGCTTCAGAAAAGCCAGCTTTACCAACACTTGGCGTTTTCTGTATGCCTGCAGCAGCGGCTAAGCCGCTAATATCCTCAGATTGAGGACGTTGTGCAGAAGCTTTTAGCTGTGCCAGCATAGATTCTATTCTGCTTGAATCAATTCCGCCTGCTTTCATGGTTTACCTCCAATACATATTCAACATAATTAATCGTCAGCTAACCGTATATTTAATTTAAATTTTTATATAACGACTACTGAGTATTGCTAATTTAACATTGCTTGATAATTGTGAGTATGCAAATAAGCTGATGAAAATCACTCTATTCTAAACTTTGAAAATGCTGGCAATCCGCATAATGGTATGCAATGAGTCAATAAAGTTATTTATTGCAGTTGAAATAAATGTCGCTAAAGCTAAATGTTATTTGGTAAATTTAAAATAAAAATAACTTAAATCTCGGCGAAATGGAGAAACACGATGGCAGCAGGTAATAACGCAGCCTTAACTAATGGCAGTGGATTGGGATCAATGTCTCAAATGGGTAACAAGTTACTATTAGTCGCAGGAGCTGCCGCTGTAATCGCGGTGATGGCTGTATTTTGGTTATGGAGCCAGCAGCCAGATTATCGCGTGCTATTTTCAAACTACTCTGATAAAGATGGTGGTTCGATTGTCGCGGCGCTCGAGAAGATGAATGTGCCATATAAGTTTTCTGATAGTGGTACAGCGATTTTAGTGCCAGCAGCCCAGGTGCATCAAGCAAGGTTAAAGTTGGCTTCTGACGGCTTGCCTAAAGGCGGCAACATCGGTTTTGAAATTTTAGAAAATCAAAAATTTGGCGTTTCTCAGTTTGTAGAACAAGTGAATTTTCAGCGCGCATTAGAAGGTGAGTTAGAGCGTAGCATTCAGTCAATTGGCGCGGTTGAAGTGGCTAGAATCCATTTGGCCATCCCTAAAGCTTCTGTATTTGTAAGAGATCAGCAAAAGCCTACGGCATCGGTATTGTTGAATTTACGTGCGGGCCGTAGCCTAGATGTTCAGCAGGTAGGCGCAGTGGTGCATTTGGTAGCCAGTAGCGTGCCAGATTTACCTGCGGCAAATGTGACGGTCGTTGACCAAAATGGCAACTTGCTTTCTGATACTTCTAAAAAAATGGGGGCTAACAATTTAGACCCTACCCAAATTAAGTACATTGATGATATTCAGCAAAGTATTGTTAAGCGTGTTGAATCTATTATTACACCTATAGTTGGTGCCAAAAATGTGCGTGCAGAAGCGAGTGCAGAAATCGACTTTTCAAATGTAGAGCAGGCAGCGGAAACGTATAAGCCGAACCAAAAGCCGGATGACATCACAATCCGTAGTTTGCAGAGTAATGAATCAAACACCAGTAGCGGCGGCGCTGCCACGGGTGTGCCTGGAGCATTGTCGAATCAACCCCCCGCTGCGGCTACCGCACCGATTGTTGCACCGCCAGCAGTCGGCGCAACACCAGCCGCTACTGCAGCAGCTGAGCCGGTCAATAGTCAAAAAAACATGACGACTAATTACGAGGTTGATAAAACCGTGCGCTATGTACAGCAGGGTATGGGCGGCATCAAACGTTTGAATGTCGCCGTGGTGGTGAACAACATGCCAGTCATTGATAAAAAAGGTAAAACTACTTACAGGCCATTAACCGCAGCTGAAAAAACCCAAATCAACGATCTTGCGCAGCAAGCAATGGGCTTCAGTAAAGAGCGAGGCGATTCGCTTACTGTGGTTAATAGCTCATTTGCAGGCGAGCCCGTTGAAATACTTCCTGATGTGCCTCTTTGGAAAAATCCAGAGGTGATTGAATACGGTAAAGATGCATTACGTTTTATCGTGGGTATTGTTGTGTTGCTTATGGTTTACAAAAAAGCACTCAGCCCTGTGCTACGAAAGTTGATGGCAGGTACGCCCAAATTACTTAAGGCTCCTGAAGACGATGAAGATGCAGTAGTAAGTTTAAGTGGGGAGCAGGCGAAATTACCAAAAAACTCTAGCTACGAGCAGAGTTTAGAGGCGGCTAAACAGCTCGCAAAAGATAATCCCAGAATGGTTGCAAGTGTTGTTGCCAACTGGACAAGTGGAAATGAGTAGCCCAAATGAGTGAAGCCGGTGTAATGAGAAGTGCTATTTTGATGCTTGCACTGGGTGCCGATGAGGCGGCCGAAGTGATGAAGTTTCTTAGCCCGAAAGAAGTGCAAAAACTGGGCTCAGCTATGGCAACGTTGAAATCTGTTGGTCGTGAACAAGTGGAAACCGTTGTTGGTGAGTTTTTAACTGAGGCAGAACTAAGTAGTGATTTTGGCTTAGATTCTGATGAATATATTCGTTCAGTTTTAACCAAAGCACTAGGTGAAGATAAAGCTTCCGGTTTACTTAACCGCATTTTGCAATCACGCGATGCCAGTGGTATTGAGAGCCTTAAATGGATGGATGCACCTACCGTTTCTGAATTTATTAAGAACGAGCATCCGCAAATTATTGCAACCATACTGGTGCATTTAGAGCCAGACCAAGCCTCAGAGATTATTGGTTATTTTCCTGATCGTTTGCGTCAAGATGTGATGCTGCGTATTGCAACACTTGATGGTGTTAAACCTATAGCCTTGCGTGAATTAAATGACGTGATGACTAAGTTGCTGACTGGTAATGATAATCTAAAAAAACAAACGATGGGCGGCGTTAAAGTGGCGGCTAATATCATGAACTTTATGAGCGGTGATAATGAGGCCATTATCATGGAGGGTCTTAAAAGCTACGATGATGATATGGCGCAAAAAATCATGGATGAAATGTTTGTATTCGATAACATTATTGATATTGACGATAAAGGCATACAGGTCATTCTGCGTGAAGTTCAATCTGAAATGTTGATAGTGGCGCTAAAAGGTACTACCGAAGAAATGCGCGAAAAAATATTCAAAAATATGTCTTCTCGTGCAGCGGAAATGATGAAAGAAGATTTAGAGTCTAAAGGCCCAGTCAAACTTTCTGAAGTTGAGGCTCAGCAAAAACAAATTCTACAAATTGTACGTAGGTTGTCTGATGAAGGTCAGATTCAGCTTGCTGGCAAAGGTAGCGATGATCAATATGTATAAATGTATCCAACATGAGTAGTGTGCTCATTCCAAAAGAGCAGCAAACAGCCTATGAGAGATGGGAGATGTCTTCATTTTCTGACGGTCTTTCTATGGCTAATGTAAACAAGGCTAAGAAAAAAGAGGAATCAGTTTCAACGGATAAGATTGCCGAAATTTTTGAAGGTGTACGCAAAGAAGCCTTTGCAAAAGGTATGCAAGAAGGCTTTTCGGTTGGTATGGACAAAGCTCGGCAATATGCGCAAACAGACAAGTTAGCATTTCTAAAGCTGATGGATTCGTTCAGTCATGCGCTGGAGCAGTCAGACGAGCAGATTGCTGATGATGCACTTTCATTAGCGCTGGAAATTGCAAAAGCCATGCTTAAAGTCAAGCTGAACATAGACAATAGCGTTGTTTTGCCAGTGGTGATGGATGCGATTCATTACCTGCCGTATGTGCAGAAACCAGCCAGAATTTTGGTGCATCATGAAGATGCACAGATATTGCGTGATTACTTAGCTGAAGAGATTGCCAGCCAACATTGGCATATTCAAGAAGACCATAATATAGAACGTGGTGGCTGTTTAGTTGAAACAGGTGCTAATCAGATTGATGCAACCAACGAGGTGCGCTGGAAAAGAATCAGCGATGCTTTAGCACAAAATAACCATTGGCTATTGCCATGAGTCAGGCTGGCTTGAATCAACTTGATCTTGAGCGGCAAGGAGTTGAATTGCCTGTGCTTGAAACGCCAGAATCTGACGTATTAGGGCCAGTGATATCGGAGCCAGAAATAACAGGCATAGATCTACCAAAATCAGATAAAAAAAACCTACATCAACAACGCTGGCATGATCACATTCGCGACTGTAAAGAGATTTTACGCTTAGTAGAACCGCTTGAGATTGCAGGACGCATTACTAAATTAACTGGTCTAGTAATGGAGGCCACTGGTATTAAGTTACCGATCGGCAGTGCTTGCTATGTGCCGCTAGGCGATGGTCGACGCGTTGAGGCTGAAGTGGTGGGTTTTGATAGCGAGCGATTATTGCTAATGCCGCAAAGTGGCGTCGAAGGCGTAATGCCTGGCGCTAAAGTATTTGCCTTAGATGTGGCAGATGCCCTGCCTAAGCCAAATCATGGCCAACCTCCGCGCCGACGCGGTACAGATCGTGCGCGGCATTTACCTGTTGGTGCAGCATTGCTTGGTCGTGTAGTTGATGGCGCAGGAAATCCATTGGATGATTTAGGTAAGATCGATGCCACACAAAGCGCACCCTTAAATTCGCGACCGATGAACCCACTTATGCGAGCACCAATCGAGGAAATTCTTGATGTAGGTGTGCGCGCAATCAATAGTATGCTGACGGTTGGGCGCGGTCAACGCATGGGTCTGTTTGCAGGTTCTGGCGTTGGTAAAAGTGTGCTGCTCGGCATGATGGCACGCTACACCACAGCTGATGTCATTGTGGTTGGCCTGATTGGTGAGCGTGGCCGAGAAGTTAAAGAGTTTATCGAGCAAATTTTAGGCCCAGAAGGTTTGGCGCGTTCTGTAGTGGTTGCCGCGCCAGCCGATGCCGCAGCGTTAATGCGTTTGCAAGGCGCTAATTATGCAACGGCTATTGCCGAAAGCTTTCGTGATGAAGGTAAAAATGTATTGCTGATTATGGATTCTTTAACACGCTATGCGATGGCACAACGTGAAATTGCACTGGCGATTGGCGAGCCGCCTGCGACTAAAGGCTATCCGCCATCTGTATTTGCTAAACTGCCAGCGCTGGTAGAGCGGGTAGGTAACGGCAGGCGCGGTGAAGGATCAATTACGGCTTTTTATACAGTGCTGACAGAGGGTGACGATCAACAGGATCCAATTGCCGATGCGGCACGCGCTATTTTGGATGGACATATCGTATTAAGCCGTAGTCTGGCTGAGAGCGGCCATTATCCTGCGATTGATATTGAGCAGTCTATCAGTCGTGCCATGCATAACATTACCAGTCCAGAGCATCAAAAACTTGCACGTAAGCTCAAACAACTTAATTCACGCTATTCGCGTAGTATCGATTTAATTAATGTCGGGGCTTATGAAGCGGGCAGTGATGCGGTGCTGGATCAGGCGATTGCACGACACGACAATATAGATGCTTTTTTACAGCAGGATATTTCAGAGCAGGCTGGGGTGGATGATAGTTTGAATCATCTGGCTTATGTGCTTGAAGGTCTCGCGCTTTAATTGTTGCTGAATTGACTAAGATGACGTTAAAAATATCTTTAAATTAAGCTTAAAGCATTAAAACACCTGCCCTGCGAGGCAATAGGGACGGGCTCTCTAGGGCAGGTGTTTTGATGGGTTTAAGTGGTTTTTAGCCTTATTTCACCATTGATTTTCACCGTGAACTGGGCGCTACCGAAATAGAAAAATAGAACATTGGAGGCACTATGGCAACTCAATCAAGTAATGTTTTGAACATGTTAAAAGAGATTACCGTTAAAGAGGTTGATCTTGCGGCAGAAGCCTTAGCGCGCACCATGAAGGCCGTCACTGAAGCGGAAAGTAAGCAGGCCTTACTGATTGAGTATCGGCAGGATTACGTTAAGAACCTTAATAAAATTTTAGAAGCAGGCATGGGCGCTGAGGCCTACCAAAACTTTCAGAGTTTTTTCAAGAAGTTAGATCAGGCCATTAACGGGCAAAGTGATGTGGTAGCAATGACCAAGCAGCAAGTGACTATACAGCGGCAGCTTTGGCAGGAAAGCCAACGCAAAAAACTATCTTACGATGTTTTGTCACAACGTTCTGACAAGCGTGAGCAGAAAGTTGAGCATAAGAGAGACCAGAAAATGATGGATGAATTGGCTATGCGTATCAGCAGAACTAAGCATGCCTAGAGAATAAGCCGTTTTTAAAAACATATATATTGATTTAACGCCTTTGAATTAGCAGTATTTAGCACTAGGAGATGAGCATCATGCAAAATTTAACATTACAAACAATGCAAAGTACACCCCTTAAAAAGATGTCAGACAGCGCGAATAAAACAAATTCGAGCACTGATCATACTGGTTCTGCTGAGGTTAACTCGCCATTTCAACAAATGTTAAATAAGCAAGTACAAGTGCAACAAGCGCCAGAAAATCAGGCGGAATCTAAGCCAGTTGTAGCTAAACAAGCTGACGAAAAGGCAGCAGAAAAGGTTAATAACACTGATGCTAAGCCAGAAGCGGTTGAGGCCCTGCCGAAGGTCATAAATTATGCTGACTCAACGGCTGATATTAAAAAGGCCAATGCGAAAAATGTAAATGTCGATGCCAATTCAATCATTAATTCCGTAATAAATCTGAACATTGCTGATCTAGGCCAAGTAAATCTTGATGTTAAAGAGTTGTTGGTTAAAGATACTGATACTAAAGCTACTGATACTAAATCTGCCGAGGAAGTTGTGAGTAAAGTAGATGCTAATCCCATTGATTGGGTGGTTACACCATTAGCGCTTGCAGTCAACGTCATTCCACTGGTGAATACACAGACGACTACTTTTGAAGTTAAAGACGGTAAACCGGCACAGCGCAATCTTGACGTAGTGTTAGGTCAGGCTTTACAGCAGGGTAAAGTGACCAATGCATCTGCTTCAGTTGAGCATGATGTACCTGATGCAAAAATGCAACCAGAGCAAGATAGCTGGCTAGAGGCAATGTTGCCAGGCGTAGCTAAACAAGCCTTAGGTGATGAATCTGTAAATGCAAAGTTATTACTCAGTGCGATTAAAGAGGGTGATGCAAAAGAAATAACGGGTAAAAATTCCGCAATGAAAGAAATTAGCATGTCTGCTATTTATCAACCAGCGGCTCAAATCAATGTTGCTACAACAGCGCAGCAGCTAGGCAGTGCCAATAGCATTAATGTTTACCCAGGTAAAACAGGTTGGGATCAAGCCATTAGCCAAAAAGTGGTGTGGATGGTAGGTGCAGGCGAACAATCTGCGACGCTGACGTTAAATCCGCCAGATTTAGGCCCACTGCAAGTGGTGATTCATGTGCATAATGACCAAGCGAATACTACTTTTATTTCGGATAATCCAGAAGTAAGGCAGGCACTGGAAGACGGTATGTCGAATTTGCGCGATAAAATGAACGCGTCTGGCATTCAGCTGGGGCAGGTTAATGTAAGTTCTGGTGAGCAATCAAAACAGCCGTTCCAACAGGCTGTGCAGCAACAGGTAGTCGCTTCAGCGACCAATGGCAGCGCATCTGCCCCAGTGACTGAAAAAAGCAGTCGCAGCCTAGAGCGAGTAAGCAATGGCTTGGTTGATACTTTTGCCTAATGATGTGTTAAAGACGTGATTAGCTAGAATGTGCAAAAGGGTTAGCGCAAGCTAACCCTTTTATATTTTTAACTGCAATGAATTAGATTAACGCATTTATTTAGTTGGTATTAATCCACCTAGTAATGCAGCTACTGGAGCTTTTCTAATAGAGGGTGATCGAGCGCTTGCATGTTGCTGAGCAACCACGGCTTCGTAAGGCTTATCAAACCAAGGGTCGTTAAATTTCTTTTTAGTAGGCATGCGTTTAGTCGCCGAAGCCTCTTGGTGTGACGTGCTGCTACTAGATTTATGTCGGTTAGCTTTACTTGACGTCGTGCTTGAGGTTGAACTGGTTCGCGCTCTAGCGACTGGTTTTTCAATGACAATAATTTCTTTGGTGATTTCGCGCTTAATTAGCTTTTCAATTTCAACCATGTATTTTTCTTCTTCAGGGCTTACGAATGAAATCGCAATACCTGACGCACCAGCACGGCCGGTACGGCCAATTCTATGCACGTAATCTTCTGGCGCACTAGGAATCTCATAGTTAATCACCATCGGCAATTCGCTAATATCCAAACCACGCGCAGCTACATCAGTGGCCACAAGTGCGGTAATCGTACCTGCTTTAAAAGCATCTAAGGCTTTAATACGTTCTTGTTGAGTTTTGTCTCCGTGAATCGCATCGGCGACAAGGCCTTCACGCTCTAAGCTACGGCTTAAGCGGTTGGCGGTAATCTTGGTTTTGGTGAATATAATCACCTGTTTTGCATCTGGTGCTTTGAGCAGTTGTATCAGTAGGGCTTCTTTATCGCTTTGTGCGACTGAATACATTTTTTGCGTCACGTTATCGTTGGTAGCATTGCTACGCGCAACTTCGATTAACTGTGGCTTGGTTAAAAAGTCATCGGCTAATTTTTTAATATCATTCGAAAATGTCGCTGAAAACATTAAATTTTGACGTTGCTTAGGTAGCAGCGCCAAAATTCTTTTCAAATCAGGCATAAAGCCCATGTCCAACATTCTATCCGCTTCATCTAGCACCAACATTTGCACTTGATTAAGCTGTACTGTTTTTTGTTCAATGTGGTCCAATAACCTACCAGGTGTGGCGACCAAAACTTCAATACCCGTTTTTAAATGCGGTGTTTGCGTTCTAATATCAACACCGCCATAAACCACTAGTGAGCGTAGTGGCGTATGTTTTGCATAAGCACGTACACTTTCTTCTACCT
Organism: uncultured Pseudomonadota bacterium; assembly: GCA_903846555.1. Classification (GTDB taxonomy): domain Bacteria; phylum Pseudomonadota; class Gammaproteobacteria; order Burkholderiales; family Methylophilaceae; genus Methylotenera. Next base: position 12,329 of record CAINBI010000025.1, on the reverse strand, counting down.
GAATGGCCAGTTCGCGCGTAGGCGTTAAAATCAACGCACGAACTGGATGTTTTGCAGGTGAAGCACCACTGTTGGCAAACGGTAGTAATTTTTGTAGCAAGGGCAACGCAAATGCCGCAGTTTTACCTGTGCCAGTTTGCGCGCCTGCCATTAAATCACCCCCAGCCAAGGCCACAGGGATTGCCTGTGCTTGAATTGGCGTGGGCGTGGTGTAACCAGAATCGGTTAGCGCTTTTAGTAACTCGGGCGCTAAACCTAAACTGTCAAAATTTACTATTTCTGTCATGTTGTTGGGCACTATATAAATTGATTCAGTAAATTAACGCAATAAATTGAATTAAGCAAAACTACGTGGGCGGCGAGGTGCACCGCTACCAGCGTTTGCATTACCAAAGCTACGTGTATCAGTGCTAGGACGAGCAGCAGGACGGCTGTCATTGCTATCACGACGTGCTGGCGCAGTTGAGCGATCGCCACGCGGTGCATCAGAACGACTTTCGTAACGTTGACCTAAAACACGGTTGTCGCCACGAGGTGCATCTGGACGGTTCCCGCGATTGTCACCACGGCTATCGCCACGATTACTGTCACCACGAGGAGCGCTAACGCCATCACGAGGGAAAGGTTTTTTGCCAAAAGCTACGCTATCACCAAAGCTACGGTTAGGCGCTGCTGAACGGTCGCCACTTGGACGATCGCTTCGGCTACGGTCGCTATTTGAGCGATCTCCACCAGCATTACGGTCACCAAAACTGCGCGAACGGTCGCTAGAAGGTCTTTCTGAGCGATTTGAATCAGAGCGACCAGCATAACCAGCAGAGTTGCCATTTGATTCACGCGGTGCTGATTCACGGTTACCACGGCTTTCGCCACGACTGTCACCAGCGTCACGACTAAAGCTAGGGCGAGTATCGCCACGGCTTTCAGTACGTGGACCACGGTCATTAAAGCCGCCACGGTCATCGCGTGGTTTAAAGCCACCGCGACCACCTGGTTTATGCGCGTCACGGCGAATATCACCACGATCACCACGGCCATTACCTGGACCATCCATTTTCATGGCACGTTTAGGCTCAAAGCCTTCAACAACACCTGGTTCCATACGGTTGCCAGTGAACTGTTCAATTTTACGTAAGATATGACGATCCATATTTGATGCAAAAGAAATCGCAATACCAGTGTTACCTGCACGGCCAGTACGACCAATACGATGCACATAATCTTCAGCAAATTTTGGCAAGTCATAGTTGATTACATGGCTAATACCTAGCACATCAATACCACGCGCAGCAACATCAGTGGCCACTAATACTTTAACTTCACCTTGACGCAATTTAGTCAATGTACGGTTACGCGCACCTTGAGTCATGTCGCCATGTAAAGCAGCCGTTCTGTGACCAGCTGCGTATAAATCTTCAGCTAATAAATCTGCATGACGTTTAGTGCTAGTAAAGATAATCACTTGATTCACTTCTGGAGCAATCAATAGATGCTCAAGCAATTTATTTTTATGTGTCATGTCGTCAACATAGTGCAAACGTTGCTCAATGTTGGCATGTTTTTCTTTTTGGCCAGCCACTTGAATAGTTTTTGGGTTTTTAAGGATTTGTTTAGCAATGCGAGCAATGTCACCATCTAATGTTGCAGAGAACAATAGTGTTTGACGTTCAGCAGAAAGCTGGCTACAAATACGTTCAACATCTGGCAAAAAGCCCATGTCCAACATACGATCCGCTTCATCTAAAATCAACATTTGTAAACGTGAAAGATCAATACGACCACGTTCCATGTGATCCAATAGACGGCCTGGCGTTGCAACTAAAATATCTAGTGGTTGTGATAATAGTTTGTTTTGTAGTGGGTAAGGCATGCCACCCACGATACTTACTGTACGCGCACGGATGAATTTACCGTATTTACGTGCAGCTTCGTTGACTTGAGTTGCAAGTTCACGGGTTGGTACAAGTACCAAAATACGTGGACCGCGACTTTTTAATTCATGTGGTGTAGCAAGTAAGTTTAACGCTGGCAACATAAATGCCGCAGTTTTACCTGTACCCGTTTGTGCGGAAGCCATCAGGTCATGACCAGCAGTCACAACAGGAATGGCCTGCGCTTGGATGGCGGTAGGAGTGTTGTAGCCTGATTCTTCAATAGCCCGAAGTAATTCAGTAGCAAGATTTAACGATTCAAAAGACAAAGTATTCCCTTTCAGAGTTATCACCAATTAGTGATAACCAATAGATAAGTCAAACAAAAAGGGCGCTAAGTAAAAACGGGCATATCATTTGAACACAAGCGATTAGTTGAGCTTGTGAGCAAGAGCAATATAAACGCAGAGAATATTTGGTTTAGTTTGAGTTTAATAAGACACAAAGCTGATTTAACGGCTTTATTTTTTTAAACATTATTTAAACAAGCTAATATAATCTTTACCAGCGCACGGGCACAGCCGCTAACCAGTAAAAATTAAATTCGATTACTTGCAAATTTAACTTTTTGAATAGTTGCTTCAAAATTTCACGAGCAACAGAAGGGTCAGGGCAATGATTCAAGCAACTTAAATTAGCGTATTTGTTAAAACTAAACACATCTAAAAAACGCTAAGCTGCGAATGAAGTGCGCATTATAGCGAATAAAATCAGAATGTCAAATTAATAATTGAAAGCGTGAAATTAAATAGTCGTTAAGTGTGTTAAAATCGCGCCTTTCCAACGAACTGGCTGCACCATATGACCACTACAGTGTCACGCAAATTAAGAAACGTCGCAATTATTGCCCACGTTGACCATGGTAAAACAACCATGGTAGACAAACTTCTACAACAAGCAGGTACCTTCGCCTCTCACCATGCAGTGGTTGAGCGCGTGATGGACTCTAATGATTTGGAGAGAGAACGCGGCATTACTATTTTAGCTAAAAATACCGCTGTAGTTTACGAAGGTACGCACATTAACATCGTTGATACGCCAGGCCATGCGGACTTCGGTGGTGAAGTAGAACGCGTATTAGGTATGGTAGATGGTGTTGTTTTGTTAGTAGATGCTGTTGAAGGTCCAATGCCGCAAACACGTTTTGTCACTAAAAAAGCTTTGGCACTTGGCTTAAAACCAATCGTGGTGATTAATAAAGTAGACCGTCCAGGGGCACGTACTGATTGGGTGATTAACCAAACGTTTGATTTGTTTGCCAACTTAGGTGCAACAGATGATCAGTTGGATTTCCCAATTGTTTACGCCTCAGCCATCAATGGCTACGCGATGTTGGATATGAAAACGCCTAGTGATAATATGCGTGCTTTATTTGACACAATTTTGAGCCATGTAGCGCCACCAACTGGCGATAGCAGTGCGCCATTACAATTACAAATTTCAGCGTTAGATTATTCTACATATACAGGCCGCCTAGGCGTTGGCCGTATTACTAACGGTAAAGTAAAACCAGGCCAATCTGTTACGGTAATGAACGAAGACAAACAAGTGGCTATGGGTAAAATCAATCAAGTGCTTGGTTTCCGTGGTTTAGAGCGCGTGCCAGTTGAAGAAGCTGAAGCTGGCGACATTGTGATTATTTCTGGTTTAGATGATATTGGTATTGGCTTTACGATTTGTGATCGTGAAAATCCAAAAGGCTTGCCACATTTAGGCGTAGATGAGCCAACGTTGACGATGGACTTTATGGTGAATACTTCACCATTGGCTGGCACTGAAGGTAAATTTGTGACTTCACGCCAAATCCGTGATCGTTTAACTAAAGAGCTTTTAACCAACGTAGCTTTACGTGTTGACGAAACTGAAGATGCTGATGTATTTCGCGTTTCAGGCCGTGGCGAGTTGCATTTGACTATTCTTTTAGAAACAATGCGTCGTGAAGGCTTCGAGATGGCTGTAGGTAAGCCAAAAGTAGTTTTTCGTGAAATCGATGGTCAAAAATGTGAGCCGTATGAAATTCTTACGGTTGATTTAGAAGATGAGCATCAAGGTGCTGCGATGGAAGAATTAGGCCGTCGCCGTGGTGAAATGCAAAACATGGAATCTGACGGAAATGGCCGTACACGTTTGGAATACAAAATCCCAGCACGCGGCTTGATTGGTTTCCAAGGTGAGTTTTTAACCATGACACGCGGTACAGGCTTGATGGGCCATGTGTTTGATGAATACGCGCCAGTAAAAGCAGATATGCCTGGTCGTCGTAATGGCGTATTGATTTCTGCGGAACATGGTGAGGCGGTTGCCTACGCGCTTTGGAAATTACAAGATCGCGGCAAAATGTTTGCGGTGCCAGGTGACAAGCTTTATGAAGGTATGATTATTGGTATTCACAGTCGTGATAATGATCTAGTCGTTAACCCAATTAAAGGTAAGCAACTCACTAACGTGCGTTCATCAGGTACCGATGAAGCAGTACGTTTGATTACGCCTATCGCGCTATCATTAGAGTCAGCCGTTGAGTTTATTGATGATGATGAATTAGTTGAACTTACGCCTAAAACGATACGTATCCGTAAACGTTACTTAACAGAAAACGAGCGTAAACGTTCTGGTAAATAATGAGGCTTTAGTGAGCTACGCGTATTGAGTTAACAAAAAACCCAGCTTAATGCTGGGTTTTTTGCATTTCAATCTCAAAACTGTGTTGTTAAAATAACCAAAATGAAATATGTGGAAAATTATTTCCAATCAATCCGTTAAGTCATTTTTTAGGCAGATTTTTCTCTAATATTAACTTGAATGAACTTAGGGTTGCTTCTGCCAGATGATTAACGTCTGATAGCGTATGACCAGTTAAATGTAAAATACCTTCAGCCACATTATTCATGGTTGCAATATGAAACTGGCCATTGGTGACCGCCTCCACAACTTCATCGCTTAACATGAGATGGCGCGCATTGCGTTGCGGCATCAGAACGCCTTGTTTTCCATCTAAGCCGATGTCTTTACAAACTCTAAAGTAACCTTCAATTTTCTCATTCAAACCCCCTACTGGTAGGACTTCGCCATGTTGATTGAGTGCGCCTGTCACGGCAATACCTTGCTGGATAGGCAGTTGTGACAGTGAAGACAAGAGTGCAAATAATTCGGCACACGAGGCGGAGTCACCTTCCACGCCGTTGTATTCTTGCTCAAACACTAAGGCGGCGGTCATATTTAATGGGTTAAGTTGAGCAAAGTTGCTATGTAGCCAGCTTTGCAAAATCATTACGCCTTTATCATGCGTGGGGCCGCTCATAGCCACTTCGCGGTCTATGGTCAATACATCGCGGCGACCCGCGTAACAATTAGCTGAAATGCGTACTGGTGAGCCGAAGCTGGCATCAGCTAGGTCTATGTGTGTTAGGCCGTTAATTTGCCCAATCGCCTCGCCGTGTACGGTAATCATGAGTTCATTGTCTATAATCGAATCACGCATGTGACCTTCTATGTAGCTATGGCGTGCATATTTTCTATTAATAGCAGACTTTACATCCCCTATGGCGACTAATATTGCACCGCGTAACTCTGCAGCTGCTGCGCTTTCTAACATGAGTTTTTCTAGTACGGAAAATTGTGTGCTGATGCGTGTTTGGTCTTCTTCAAGCCTATGCATGGATTGCAATAACACCGTGACAGCTTCGGCAGTAAAGTGGCTACATTTAAATTGCCGACATTTTTGTGCGATAAACGCAGCATATGCGGCATAATTTTCGGCATTAGCTTTTACTTTTTCAGCGAATTCTATTTTGATTGGGAAGTAGCTGAAAAAATCATAATTTTCGTCTATCATCAGGTAGTAATCTTCACGCGTTGCTACCAGCACCAGCTTCATTGAGACAGGAATTGCCGCTTGTGCGCTGACAAAGCTACTGCCTTGGCTGCCGCTACTACTTAAATCTTCAATTTGCAGTGTTCCGTTACGCAAAAAACGATGTAGCTTCTCTAATATCTGCGAACCATTTTGTTCATCGGCTAAAATGTCGCGCAAATTCAGCAGTAATGTACCACCATCGGCGCGTAGTAAATTGCCGGCACGTAAGCGCATGAAATCAGGTGTTGTACTGGATTCGCCGGCGCTCTCTACACCGCCGAATAAGGAATGTAAGCTGGGGTCATTGTCATAAACGACTGGTGCGCCTTGGTTTGATGGATGTTCAACCAACACATTGGCGCGATAACGACCTAAAAAGCTCTCGTTGAGTAATACGTCTAAGTTGTTATCACCGTCACCACTAGGGTTGGGCTGCCAAGCGTCTAAAAAGTCTAAAATATCGCGCTGCATTGACTCAAAGTAATGCAGCGGCATTTTTTCTGGCTCTATCAGCGTGATGCTGGCCTTGACCATGCTTAATTGTGCCTCTACAAAAATCTGTATTGGTGCAATCGAGCTTTGTTGTACCTTAGCTTCTAGCAACACTGGCAAGTCTTTTGCTAAGTTACGGATAAACAAATCTAAAGCTTGTCTTAGCTGCATTCCAGCACCAGCAGGCAATTTCAAAAACAAGGGTTTTCCATTGGCATCAAACCGGTACAAAGCAACCAAATCGCCTGATGTCGCTTGTTTAGCTGCAGCCTCATGCATCGCACTTAGCATGAGAGTGGTACGCCCAGTGCCAGGCTCGCCTAGTGCCAATAAATTAAAGCCAGCTTGATGAAGGTTTAAACCAAATTCAGCGGCCTTTTTGGCTTCAGACTGTGCAATCCAAGCATGGTGCTGTGCGCTGATATTATCGGTACCGACAAGCTCAGAGGTATCTGCAAAGTTGAATTGTTTGGCAGAAATGTTAAGGGTTAATTGTTGTGGTGTAAGTGTTTTTGACATATCGCCTGACTGGTTTACCTTGCTAAAATTTTTATCTAAATTAAAACTTAATGTTATCTCACTATTTAACCCAACGTTCTCGCGCTACGTCATCGCTATGCTTGGCATCTAACCAACGCTCGCCAGACTGTGTGACTTCTTTTTTCCAAAATGGCGCTTCAGTTTTTAAAAAGTCCATTATAAATTCACACGCTTTAAATGCCTCGCCACGGTGCGCACCAATCACGGCTACCAGCACAATTTGATCGGTTGGCTTAAGTGAGCCTACGCGGTGAATGATTAATGCATCAAAAAAATCCCAACGGCTTTGGGCTTGATTGACAATCGACTCCAGTGCTTTTTCGGTCATTCCAGGGTAATGCTCTAGCGTTAATTGCGAAACAGTATCGCCGTCGTTAAGATCTCGCACTTGACCAATAAAACTCACAATCGCGCCAGTATCTTTGCGTGCATTGCGTAGCTGGTTTATCTCTAAGCCACTATCAAAATCTTCGGTTTGTACACGTACTATCATGGATTAAAGTAAACGCTAACCGCCAGTCACAGGCGGGAAAAATGCCACTTCATCACCATCAGAAATTTTCGCATTATCATCGACCAATTCATGGTTAATAGCACCGCGCACTTTGAGCTTACCCAATAACATTTGTTGCCAAACATCGCTGCGTTTTGCTAAGTAAGATTTAAGTTTTAGTATGGTGAGGGTTTGAGCAAAGGTATCATCAGGCAGCTCTAAATCTTCGGTAGAAAATTTGAGCGTTTCTTTGAGTCTTGCGAAATAAAATATTTTAATTTTCATAAGTTGGTCGGTCAATTACTCTTCAATTTCCTCAATAACATCTAGTAAATCTTTTGGCTTATTAGCCAGTTCCACGCGTTCGATTTGTGCAAAGCGCTGTGAGATTTTTTGGCTGGAAATATGCACATCTTGTGCGTTTTCGTGGGCTTGACGAATGTTATCCGCGAGTTTTTTCATGCGTAAATCAAATCGGCCGAAGTCTTTGCTAAGCTTCCCTAATTCTTCTTTAATAACATGAACCTGCTTGCGCGTTTCAACATCTTTAAGCACTGCACGCGCTGTGTTTAGTACCGCCATAAGCGTGGTGGGTGAAACTACCCAGACGCGCTTGTTCATAGCATATTCAATCACGTCTGCATGGTAAGCATGCAGCTCAGCAAACACCGCTTCCGCTGGAATAAACATCACGGCACCATCAGATGTAACATTAGAAATAATGTATTTATTAGCAATATCATCGACATGCTTTTTAACGTCAATTTTAAATTGTTTTTCAGCAGCGGTTTGTTCGGCATCACTCAATTTGCTATTGAACATGCGATGGTAATTTTCAAGTGGAAACTTACTATCTACCGCGACTGTACCTGTTGGATCTGGCAAAAATATTGCACAATCGGCACGGGTGCCATTTTCAAAGGTGTATTGCATGGCAAAAGAACTAACAGGTAATACATTGCGCACCAGCGCTTCTAGTTGCACCTCGCCAAATGCACCGCGTGAGCGCTTGTCACCTAATAACTCTTGTAAGCTCACAACATTGGTTGTTAACCCATCAATTTTCTTTTGTGCCTCATCTATGGTCGCTAAGCGCGCCATAACATCAATAAAAGTTTGATTGGTTTTCTTAAAACCTTCATCCAAACGCTCAGAAACCTTGCCGCCAATCTGCTCCAAGCGCCCATCTACTGATTTAGTTAAGGCCTCAATACTGGTGGTTAACTGCAAGGTTGCATTATGCATGGTCGATTGAATAAGCGCTTGCTGAGCCTTGCCTTGCTCGGCTAAGGTAGTGTGCAGCTTCTCAAGCACTGTTTCACGCGTCAGCGATAAGCTGTTATTTTGCGCCAATTGTAAGGTCTGCATGGCGTCCCGTGTGGCTTGTAGTTCTGAGGCCACACTCACTCGCAAGCGTTCACTAATTTCGATTGAAGAGCTGCTTAAACGATCACCTAACTTATTTAGCCCATCGTTAAAATCCAGCAACATGGCACGATGCTTTTCTTCAAATTGCTGCAAAATTAATTGCTGCAGAACTGCGGGGTCATTGTCGCGTTGGTTGTCGCGCCAAATTTGCCAAGCTAGAAGCAATAAAATGGCACACGCAATCACTAAAATCATAAGTTGAATCATAGGCAGAATTATACCTGATGCGGAATGTTTAATGCCTAGCAGCGCAACACGAAACTAAAGTTGAACAATGATAGTTACCAGCTAAAAGCGACGCTAACTAATCTATCAGCCCCTCTATTTGTTTTATATGCGTAAAATACCTCATGATGAGTGAAATTGAGATTAAATTTAGATTAGATAAATGGCTGTGGGCGGCTCGTTTTTTTAAAACACGTAGCTTGTCTACTGCGGCGATTGAGTCTGGCAAAGTGCATGTAGATAGTGACCGTGTAAAAGCGGCCAAAGAAGTGCGCATCGGGCAAGTTATTCATATTCGTAACAAAGATTTTGAAATTGAAGTTACCGTACAGGCTCTCTCTTTCATACGTCAAGGTGCGCCAGAAGCGGCACTTTTATATACAGAAACGCTAGCGAGTATTGCCAAGCGTGATAATGCTAAAGTGACGGGTGAAGCTGGTCATGCTCAACGTGAGCGCGGTGCTGGGCGGCCAACTAAGCGACAACTTCGTGATATAAAAAAATTCACGGGGGGAGCCGTAGGTTGAGTTTTTTGCAGATTCCTATATATTTTTTCTACAGCAAGAAACTTGGTTTCATATTGCCTTGCAGGGTACAATCACGCTCACAAACAATCTGGGCTGCGGCAAGTTTAACCTTACTCCACTGGTTTAATGTTTTCAGCGACAGGTTTATGATTAGCTTGCGATATTTGGATGGATTTTAGAGGCAAGGATTGATCGTAAAACATCAATCACAATGACTCGCTCACTGCAAATGGGTGGGAAAAACTATGAGACAAAGCGTGCCGTATGAAACCACTTAAAATTCTGCTCTTCGGTAAAAATGGTCAAGTAGGCTGGGAGTTACAACGTAGCCTTGCATCACTTGGTGAGTTGGTGGCGCTTGATACGGTAAGTACCGATTTATGTGGTGATTTCACCAATTTAGAAGGCATTGCCAAAACAATCCGTGCGGTTGCACCCGATATTATTGTGAATGCTGCGGCGCATACAGCCGTTGATAAAGCCGAGAGTGAGCCCGTGTTAGCTCGCACCATTAATGCACTGGCCCCTAGTGTTTTGGCTCAGGAAGCTAAACGCATTGGGGCATGGTTGATTCATTATTCCACCGATTATGTGTTTGATGGCAGTGGCGACAAGCCTTGGCAGGAAGCTGATTCCACAGGGCCATTAAGTGTTTACGGTAAAACTAAATTGGAAGGTGAAGCGCTTATTCTCGCTTCTGACTGTAAACATCTCATTTTTCGTACCAGTTGGGTGTTTGCCGCGCGCGGTGCAAACTTTGCCAAAACCATGCTCAAGCTGGCACATGAACGGGATAGTTTAAAAGTCATCAATGATCAAATTGGCGCCCCCACTGGGGCTGATTTGCTGGCGGATGTCACGGCTCATGCCATTTGCACGGCTATGCAACGATCTGATGTGGCTGGCATTTATCACCTTGTGGCCAGCGGCCAAACCTCTTGGTACGGCTACGCTAATTTTGTCCTTGATTTTGCGCGGCAGGTTGGTGTTGAAATTAAGGTTGCCCCGGCCGCCATTGAGGCTGTGGCTAGCAGCGCCTTTTTAACTGCGGCGGCGCGCCCGATGAATTCTCGCTTGGACACAGCTAAGCTGCAAAGCACTTTTGGTCTCAATTTACCCCATTGGCAAAGCGGCGTTACTCGCATGCTTACCGAAATTTTAGAGAAATAATCATGACTCAACGCAAAGGTATTATCCTCGCTGGTGGATCGGGTACTCGACTCTATCCTGTGACCAAAGTGGTTTCTAAGCAACTACTGCCGATATATGACAAGCCAATGATTTATTACCCGCTCAGTACGCTCATGCTGGCAGGTATTCGCGATATATTGATTATTTCAACGCCACAAGACACGCCGCGCTTTGAGCAGTTGCTTGGCGATGGTCGTGACTGGGGTCTTAACTTGCAGTATGCGGAGCAACCTAGCCCAGATGGGCTAGCGCAAGCTTTTATTATCGGTAAAGACTTTATTGCTAAGGACCCAAGTGCGCTGGTGCTAGGCGACAATATTTTTTATGGCCATGATTTGCATACACAGTTGAACCAAGCCATGATGCGTGATGAAGGCGCAACTGTTTTTGCCTACCATGTGCAAGATCCTGATCGCTATGGTGTCGTGGCTTTCGATGCACAAGGTCGCGCCACTAGTTTGGAAGAAAAGCCCGCCGTCCCTAAGAGTCATTACGCGGTGACTGGCCTATATTTTTACGACAATCAGGTGGTTGATATGGCCGCGAATCTTAAGCCATCGGCTCGAGGCGAGTTGGAGATTACCGATCTGAACCGTATTTATCTTGAGCGCAACCAACTGAATGTCGAAATTATGGGCCGTGGCTATGCTTGGCTTGATACCGGCACACATGAAAGCCTGATTGATGCCAGCAACTTCATACAGACCATCGAAAAACGCCAAGGTTTAAAGGTTAGTTGCCCAGAAGAAATTGCTTATCGTAAAGGCTTTATCAATGCCGAGCAACTAGAAAAGCTGGCGCAACCGTTGGCTAAAAATGGTTATGGACAATATCTGCAACGCCTATTGAAAGATGAGATTCAGCCTTGAAAATTATTGCTACTGCTATTCCTGATGTCCTTATTATTGAACCCAAAGTGTTTGGTGATGAGCGCGGTTTCTTTTTTGAGAGCTTCAATCAAGCCAAGTTTGAGGAGGCGGTTGGTCGAAAAGTGAATTTCGTACAAGATAATCACTCTCGCTCTGCCAAAAATGTACTGCGTGGCCTACATTACCAAATACAACAAGCTCAAGCTAAGCTGGTGAGGGTAGTACAGGGTGCTGTGTTTGATGTCGCGGTAGATATTCGCAAAAATTCGCCGACTTTTGGGCAGCATGTCGCGCTTGAACTGTCTGCTGACAATAAACGCATGTTGTGGATTCCTGAAGGTTTCGCACATGGTTTTTTGGTACTTTCGGATACGGCTGAGTTTCTCTACAAAACTACCGACTACTGGGCGCCAGAATTTGAGCGAAGTATTGCCTGGAATGACCCATCCATCAATATTCACTGGCCCATACACGGTCAGCCGACCTTATCTGCCAAAGATCAGCTAACCCAAGTATTATCTGACGCCGAGCTTTTTTCCTAATAGGTGTTCGGTGCTAGATTCTAAAAAATATTTCGTAAGCTAAATAGTAAAACATGCCTATGAACAATTCTCACTAACCACAACTCCATCCGTAGGAGCGGCGCCTCGCCGCGAAAAATGGCGCAACTTACACCATCGCGGCGAGGCGCCGCTCCTACAGAAAATGACTATGCTTGGCGTTTCCTGCACCACCTACCCTGAAAATAGTATAGAGGCATATAGTAAAAAAACTTGAAAT
>CAINBI010000024.1 GCA_903846555.1 uncultured Pseudomonadota bacterium | reverse complement strand
TAGTTGCTAATCGAAGTAGTACAGTAGTAGTGAAATTCGGAGTGATACGGCTTAACGGCATGCCTAAGCACTCATAACTTAAGTTCAAGGAGAACAAAATGCCAAAAATGAAAACCAAGAGTGGTGCTAAAAAGCGCTTTAAATTCTTGGGTAATGGTAAAGTGAAACGTACGCATTCACATCTACGCCATATCCTAACTAAAAAGACCACCAAGCAAAAGCGTAACTTACGCGGCACGGCGATCATCTCACCAACTGACGTCAAACGCGTTCGCGCAATGATGCCAACACGATAAGGAGACCGATATGCCTAGAGTAAAACGTGGTGTCATTGCTCGCGCTAGACACAAGAAAGTATTAAAAGCCGCTAAGGGTTATCGCGGTCGTCGTAAAAACGTTTACCGCGTTGCAAAGCAAGCGGTAATGAAGGCTGGTCAATATGCTTATCGTGATCGCCGTCAAAAGAAACGTCAATTCCGCACATTGTGGATTGCACGTATCAATGCTGGTGCACGTGAATTAGGCTTAACTTATAGCCGCTTCATGAATGGTTTGAAAATTGCAACCGTTGAAGTGGATCGTAAAGTATTGGCTGACTTAGCCGTATTTGATAAAGTTGCATTTGCTCAATTTGTTGAAATTGCAAAAAAAGCATTAGCGGTTTAATTGCTGGGGTTAATATCTCACAGGGCTTAATATTTAGAAAATTAAATAATTAAGTAAAAAAAGAGGCTTCGGCCTCTTTTTTTTGCTGTAAAATCCTGTTGATAAATTTAAGATAAATTACATTGTGTAATCAATACATTATCAGAATAAATGCAGTTAATTTTCTGCAAATAATCCACGCAAAGTCAATTAAAGATAATAAATAACATGGCAGATTTAACGCATTTAATTTCAGAAGCACAAATCGATTTTGCTAGCAGCGTTACGATGAATGACCTAGAAGTCGCTAAGGCGAAGTACTTAGGCAAAGTCGGGCTGCTTACAGATGCTTTAAAGGGTTTGGGTAAGCTGAGTAATGAAGAGCGCCCAGCTGCGGGTGCAGCTATTAACCTTATAAAACAAGGCGTCGAAGCTGCGCTTACTGCCCGACGTGAGGCGCTGTTAAATGCAGAGCAAGCTAAACAGCTCGCACAAGAATCGATAGATGTAACTTTACCTGCGCGTGCTCAGTCTCAAGGTGGATTACACCCAGTGACATTGACGCTACAGCGTATTGAGCAACTATTCCATTCTATTGGCTTTGAAGTGGCGACTGGCCCTGAAATAGAATCTGATTTTTATAATTTTACTGCGCTCAATATTCCCGAAGATCATCCAGCACGCGCCATGCATGATACTTTTTACATTGATGAAGCCAATGTACTTAGAACGCATACTTCGCCTGTACAAATCCATTACATGGAAAATGCTTTAAAGAATAATAAAACACCACCATTAAAAATCATTGCGCCAGGCCGTGTTTACCGTGTCGATTCTGATGCAACGCATTCTCCAATGTTTCATCAGGTAGAAGGCTTGTGGGTAGATGAAGAGATTAGTTTTGCTAATTTAAAAGGCGTTGTTCAAGATTTTTTACAAAAATTCTTTGAACGTGATGATCTTACTGTACGTTTCCGGCCTTCATTTTTCCCATTTACAGAGCCGTCAGCTGAGATGGATATGAGTTGGAATGGTGGTTGGTTAGAAATTGGCGGTTGCGGCATGGTGCATCCAGAAGTATTTAAACATGTGAATGTAGACCATGAAAAATATCGTGGTTTCGCTTTTGGTTTGGGCGTAGAGCGCTTGGCAATGTTGCGTTATGGCGTAAATGATTTGCGTCATTTCTTTAATAATGACATACGCTTTTTAAGCCAATTCAGATAAGTACTTTATTTAACAAAAAAGTTAAAACATAATAATTAAGGTCACAAAGCATTATGCAGTTTTCAGAAAATTGGTTACGTAGCTTAGTCAACACAGATTTAGACAGTCAAGCTTTAAGTCATGCACTTACAATGACTGGGCTTGAGGTTGAAGAAATGCAAGCGGTAGCCGCGCCTTTTAGTAAGGTGGTAGTGGCTAAAATATTAACTGCTGTTAAGCATCCTGATGCTGATCGCTTGCAAGTTTGTACGGTAGATGTTGGTTTGGCCGAGCCCGTGCAAATCGTTTGTGGCGCGGCCAATGCGCGCGTGGGCTTAATTGCACCATGCGCTTTGGTGGGCGCTGAGTTGCCGGGCTTTTCTATTAAACAGGCCAAAGTACGCGGTATAGAATCTTTTGGCATGCTGTGTTCTTCTAAAGAGTTAGGTATTACTGAAGAGGCCACAGGTTTGCTTGAATTAGAGCGCGATGCCGTTATGGGGCAAAGCATACGCGAGCATTTGGATTTAGATGATCATCTATTCACGCTTAAGCTCACCCCGAATAGAAGTGACTGTTTAAGCCTTAAAGGAATTGCGCGCGATGTTGCCGCCATTACCGGTGCTAGCACAAGTTTTGATGCTATTTCAGCCGTGGCTACTGAATTATCTGATGTTAAAAATATAGTAGTGACTGAGCAAACCGCTTGCCCACGTTATTGCGGCCGTTTGATACGTAGTATTAATGCCAAAGCGGCAACGCCAAGTTGGATGCTTAAACGCCTTGAGCGTAGTGGTTTACGCAGCATTAGCGCTGTGGTTGATGTAACTAATTACGTATTGCTAGCGCTTGGCCAACCCATGCACGCTTTCGATGCAGATAAATTAAATGGCGATTTAGCGGTTCGTTTTGCAAAAGAGGGTGAATCGTTAACGCTATTGAATGATCTAGCCATCACATTAAAAGCGGATGATTTAGTGATTGCAGATGCCCGTGGCGCAGTCGCGCTTGCTGGTGTGATGGGTGGAAAAGACAGCTCAGTTGGCGATGATACGGTTGATATTTTTCTAGAAAGCGCATTTTTTACGCCGGCGGTCATTACTGGAAAAGCACGTCGATTAGGCTTAAGTACTGATTCATCTTACCGATTTGAACGCGGTGTGGATTTTGGCAATACGGGTAATGCAATTGAATATGCCACCATGCTAATTCAACAAATATGCGGTGGAGCTGCTGGTGAAGTAACCGAGGTTATTGGCGTGCTACCTGCACGTAACCCAGTTAATTTACGCTTGGCTCGACTAATTTCAGTATTAGGCATTCCATTTGCACAAGATAAAGTAGGACAGCTTTTAACTCAACTTGGTTTTGCATTTACAACAGCCAGCGGTGTATTTACTGTTACGCCGCCGAGCTATCGGTTTGACATTACGATTGAAGAGGATCTAATCGAAGAAATTGCACGTTTACATGGTTATGACTACATACCAGCAACACCGCCAGTGGCTGCCTTAACTATGCTGGATGCGCCAGAAGCTAAGAGCCATTTAAATAAACTCCGCGATAGTTTAGTGGCTAGCGGCTACCAAGAAGTAGTTAATTACAGCTTTGTGGATGAAAGCTGGGAGCGTGATTTATTAGGTAACGCCAACCCAATCAAGCTTAAAAATCCAATTGCCAGCAATTTAAGCGTGATGCGTACCAGTTTATGGGGTGGTTTGTTAGATACCTTAGTATATAACCTAAACCGAAAGCAAGACAGAGCCATGCTATTTGAAGTGGGCGCTACATATTTTAACCAAACTAGCCAAGATTCAAGCGCAGCATTCGTTGAATCTACCGCTATTTCTGGCCTAGCCTATGGTAGTGCAAAACCAGAGCAATGGTCTGCCGATGCATCAGAGCTTGATTTCTTTGAAGTAAAAACACATGTGAATGCTTTGTTAGGTGGTGCAAGCGCGCATAAGCAGGTGACTTACGAAAAAGCCGAACACGTTACCTTGCACCCAGGTCAAACTGCCAGAATTTTATTAGATGGCGTACCAATTGGCTGGTTAGGAAAGTTGCATCCAAAATGGCAACAACATTATAGTTTAAGCAAAAGCACATTTTTGTTTGAATTACAGGCAGAGGCAGTGTTAAATCGCACAATTCCTAGCTATCAAGAAGTGTCTAAATTGTTGCCAGTTCGTCGTGATTTAGCGGTTGTGGTCGATGCGGATTTAGCGGTAAATTCACTGTTGAATACTGTTAAGAAGGCAAATATTCCACTTGTTTTAGAGGTGGCATTATTCGATTTGTATCAAGGCCAAGGTATCCCTGAAAACAAAAAAAGCCTTGCATTATCAGTACTTATGCACGATACTGAAAAAACTTTGACCGATGCGGATGCTGACATGGTCATCGCAAATCTACTACAATTATTACAAAATAACTTTGGTGCAACACTTAGAAATTAAGTCATTAAACGGTATAGTTCGTTTAATGACTTTTTGTATGATTTATTTGTAGCAGTCAATTTGATATAACATCAAGAATGAATAATCTATACACTAGAAAAAGCTTATTAAAAGCTGCAAATGAATTGGGAGCGGTATATGACATTAACAAAAGCTGAACTTGCTGATTTGCTCTATGAGCAAGTTGGGTTAAACAAACGTGAAGCCAAAGATATGGTTGAAGCATTTTTTGAAGAAGTGCGAATCGCTTTGGAGGCTGGGGACAGTGTGAAGCTATCAGGTTTTGGTAATTTCGAGCTACGTAAAAAATCTGAACGCCCAGGCCGCAACCCCAAAACTGGCGAAGAAATACCAATTTCAGCACGTCGTGTCGTTACTTTTCATGCAAGCCAAAAGTTGAAAAGTAAAGTAGAAGCTAATTATCTTAACTAACATTAGGCAAGTTAAATAGTATGAGCGAAGTCATCGCAAAGTTGCAGTTACCGCCTATTCCAGCTAAGCGCTATTTTACCATTGGTGAGGTAAGCGAGCTTTGCGGGGTTAAAACGCATGTGCTTAGATACTGGGAGCAAGAATTTACTCAGCTCAAGCCTGTTAAGCGTCGCGGTAATCGCCGCTATTATCAGCACCACGAAGTATTGCTGATACGTCGCATTCGTGAGTTGCTGTACGAACAAGGCTTTACCATCAGTGGCGCGCGTAATCACCTTGACGGTCCTGAGTTTAAAGCAGAAGCGGCACAGTCAAATAATGCTAATCAATCGGTAGTTGTTGCTAATTCCACTGAAGCGACGACTAGTAATAATAATTTTAATTTTGAAGCTGTAAAAATGGAATTAAGAGAAATTCTAAATTTACTGCGGTCTACAGCTCAATCTGCTTAATTTTAATTAAAGCTATTTTCCACAGCCTTTACTGACCCGTTACTAAGCATTTATTTTCGCTTGTTTTATAACGCGTTAGTCTTTGAGTTATAATAAGCACCTTGTTGTGAGCAGTTGCAACATCGGTTCGGGGCATAGCGCAGCCTGGTAGCGTACATGCCTGGGGGGCATGGGGTCGCAAGTTCGAATCTTGCTGTCCCGACCAAATAAATCAATGAGTTACATGAATTTAAAGCCACTGAAGAGTGGTTTTTTTCGTTTCGGGATAACATTTTTCGTCATTGCAATTCAAGCCCATATCGCCAGCAATAAAAAGCCTCAATTAAGAGGCATCATAATACCATCTGTAATTTACACCCCGCTAGCATTCGTGCATGTATAGGTGCTGTTGTTATGCGGATATTGGAAGATTAATTAATCTGTCTAATGGTTCACTGGATCGTAATAGCACTTGTACGGTAATCAGTGTTTTAAATAGGTAAAAAGTGAGACTTTCGCAGAAGTTTCGCAGAAATAAAAAATCGGCTAACTGACTTATCAGGTAACCGATTGATTTTATTGAGATATCTGGTAGGCAGTAGCAGACTCGAACTGCTGACCTCTTGGATGTCGAAATAGTACTTAATATGTAACTGATTGATTTTATTAACAATGCGCAACAGCCTTTCATTACAACCATGCTGTACAGCGCATAACGATGCATAACCAAGTCCGTCAAAAGTCCGTCATATATATTGATGAAAGCTTATATTCAAAAGCTCCAACGTTTAGCTAAAGTCTTTATTAGACAATACATTTGGTAGAAGATAAAAATGATTGAACAACGTTAAATTTCAATTAATGCAATGCCACCTTCGGCTGACCGTATAATTTCTACGTTTTTAATTTAACATTCGACAAGTAAGCAATCGTTTCAGTCAAACCACCATGTCTTATGACAAAATCCTCAATAGACTCGCCTTCATCAATATCAGTGTTACTGCTGCTCACCTCAAAGCGCAAATCTTGACCGTCATCAACCACCAACATTTCAGTCCGTAAGTCATATTCAATACGCTTTATATTAATCTTGCTCATTCTTGATTCCTTACTAAGATTGTTTAAAGTGAATAGATTTAGCAAAAGTTTTCAATCCACGCCAGAGCAGCCTAATTGGTGCGAAGTAAGCAATTACGTCTTGTTTAACAAATATCATCACGCGCTGACTTCTTGTGGCGCTCTCTGGTATTGGTAGTATTGGGTAGACCTGTGCCAACTCACTTTTAATATACGTCGTTAACTTAATGTAGTTTTGCATGGTGGTTGTGTCCTTTGAGTTCAAAAATAACATTTAAGATCAATAAGATGGCTGGCAATGTCCATAGAAAAAGTAGCACTGATGGATGTTGATTGTGCCATGCGCATATAAATACATATAAGCTAACAAGCAATATCCAAATCACCGCAATGCAGGTTAACACCAATGACTTAATAATTATGCGGTCATTACATCTTGATGGTTTTGATGATTGCCTTGAATTATTTAAATGACATTTCTCGGATGGATTCTTCATCACTCAGTGTAATATTTAGCCTGAAATACACTATACAAACTATTTTTAGATAGTGCAAACCACCAAATACGCACACCGTACACTGTGTACATTGCGTCGTATATATTTTCAACTAATCCAATAAAATTCAAAGGGTTAACTATAACGACTATCTTAAAAATAAATTAAATATTTTTGAATGTTATAAGAAAAAGTAGGTGATCATTGCATGGATGCCCATGACGAGGATTCGACCATTAAAATGGCCGGCATTAAATAAATTCAGTGGGCATTTGAGCTTATGCGATTAATGCATAACGCTATAACACTGCGTGAAATTGCTCTATATAACTACGTGCTAGTTTTCCCACCGTTAAGGGATTGAAGCCCAACACGATCAATTCGCTTAAGTAGTGTGGTTGTTCTGTAATATTCATCATCGTCAAATTCTACGATGGCCTTAATCATTCGAGCTTCCAACTTGTCTCTATCCGACTTATCAGGGTTGTCCATGACATTCTGCATTCTTTGTGCTGAAGCTTTAAATTCCGCGCTATTTTCCCTGAAGAATCTTGCCGCAACCATGTCGGGTGATTCAAACTTGACGATATTGCTCATTGACGAGTCTCCCATTGTTCTTTAATAAAACATTAAAAATTTAATCACTCACTCACCTTATAAAGATTCGGCCGGGGCCCTTTCTGTGGGTTCCAATTCGCCTATAAGACCATATGTACTCATCATCAAACATATCATAATGATATGCCCATATATACACTGGCTCTGGTTTCTTTGCACCAGGCACAGATACTTCTGTGGTTTCAAACCAGACCCATGCCAAATATGCAACTATTCCTAACAAAACTAATGCTTCCATTTTCTTACTCCTTATTTATTTAGTACCGTTAGGTACTTTTGCAGCTGCAACCAAGACTTGATTGATTGCCTGCGTTTCTGTTTGTATGCTCTGTACTTCCATGACTATTTTTAATGCAGTGTAAGCTTCTGGCGACAGCCTAAGCATTAAACGTTTGCCGCCAGATGCGACCAGATTCTGTATTGACTTGTTCACTCGGTCAGTCGCCGAGAGTTTGGGTTTATCTGACTTAGGTCTGCCCATTTATTAATCTTTTTTACATAAATATATTGTACATGTGTTATTGTAGGCATACACAAAAATATGTCAAGTGTCATTTAATTTGGGTAATTTTATGTCGCAATTATTGAATTGGATTTGATTTTTTAATTGAGTCGGGTAACAAGTTCAGAAGATGTTTGTGAACTATGCGGCAAGGCTAAGGCTACTTTGACAACACGACATATCCGTTAGACATTAAGCAGAATTAACTAGGTCTACGTATTTTCGAGTTTATTAGATGAATGGAGGTCGCAAATTGCGACCTCAAATTAACTTTCTGAAAAGGAATTTTATATTGTGAACTCTTTATTTGTTGTAAGCATGGGTTTGGGTTAACAATCCTTGCCGTGGCTATAGGGTATCTCATCTATCTGAAACGCCACAACCCCTCGAAAAGGTAAATTAGCGTTAGCTACATATTCTCATACCAACTGACCGGTGATTTTCATTACAACTGACCAGCCATTCTTATTTACACTGGCCAGTGATTATAATTTGCACTGATCATTAGTTAAAGCCACATATTTTTTGAATGGCAGCTTTCTGGCAAGCTAATTTAGAGGTCAAAGGGCAAAAAACGATCCCTTTTGAGTCATTCACCTAATTTTACTTACTGACCGAAAAATCCCCTTAGGAGACTGTGGACATAAAGAACACCCAATTATGCTGATCTAAATTCGCATGTTTAAATAGGTTGACATTTGTATTCACTTGGATACAATATGCATATGCTCTACCTCATTCAGCAATCCGAGTCATTTGAAAAGTGGCAC
>CAINBI010000023.1 GCA_903846555.1 uncultured Pseudomonadota bacterium | reverse complement strand
GTGGTGCATACGACTTTTCAAGAGATTTATCTCTTAGAAAATCGGAGTGCCCGTGGTGCATACGACTTTTCAAGAGATTTATCTCTTAGAAAATCGGAGTGCCCGTGGTGCAACGGTGGGCAAACAAAACCTTTGCCCACCCTACGGTTACTACGCTTAAACTTTATTGCTTGATAAGGTGAATGCCGCAGGCAGAGAGGACACCCTAGGGTGAAAACTTTTGCAGTTTATTTGGTACGCACTGCAAATATCCATTGACTAAAAACCTAATTGTATACACAATATGCTTATGTTAATCACTTATGACCCCGTTAAAAACCAGCGCAACATTGCCGAACGTGGCTTAAGCTTTGAACAAGCGGTTGACCTTGATTTTGCTACGGCTAAAATTTGGCAAGATACGCGTAAGCCCTATATTGAAGTACGTTTGATTGCACTGGCTTATTTGGCGTGTCGCTTGCATATTCTTTGTTTTGTCAAAACCAGTGATGGCATCCGTGTAATTAGTTTTAGAAAAGCCAATGAAAGAGAGCAAAAACATTATGAACAACCGTAAACCCCTGATAGATCATGATGGTGAGGTGCGCGAACTGAGTGCTGAAGACTTTAAACACTTTCGCCCTGCCAGTGAGGTGTTGCCGCCAGCCTTATACGCTGAGTTGGTCGCCATTAAAGCAACACGCGGCGTGCAAAAGTCACCCCTGAAACAAGTCACATCAATGCGCCTTGACCAAGACATTCTCGCAGCCTTTAAAGCCACCGGGCGCGGCTGGCAAACGCGCTTAAATGATTTGTTGCGCAAGCATCTGGATGAGGTGCATAGCTAGTCATTCTGCGCCGCCTCATACTGCACGGCATCCGTGCCGGTAATGCAGTAGTTAAAGCCGTTTTGTTTAATTTGCCCTAGCTCAATCAGCATCACCAAGGCAAAGGTTATGTCGCCCAAGGCTTCAATTTCGCGCACATTTACCCAAGGGGTTTTGGGTTTGGCTTCAAAAGCAATAATAAAATCTCTAGCACATCAATAACCTGATAACCAATACTAACCAGTAAACTGGCAAGTATTGCTAAAATAAATTCTCTTGCTTGTCATCTTCAGGCATATCACACTGAATGTTTCTAATATGGCGTACCGTTAAATCATACTCATGTGCCAGCAGCGCTTGCGATTTATCTGATTCGCAGATCTTAAAGTTACGCACGGCACGCATCGCACCATCGCATTTTGGTATCTCTAAACGGTCGCCACCATAGGCTTTTATCAACTTAATCATCGGCTCATGGCCAATGATAGCCACTAGGTGATAATCTGGCCTAAACTGACTAGGAATCCACATGCTAGTGCCTTTGTAATGCCCCTCATACTACCCGCCCCTACCTACCCCCAAAGGGCGCAACAATATAGTTGCGAATATGCTCTCACGGCGATTGATAATATTTGGGGAATTAAGTGGGCGATGAATTCTCTGTTTTTGTGGTGTGAAATTTTTTTTCAATTTCATCAGCAAGTAAATCTACCCATATTCGCACTTCAAGTGGCAAACCGTTCAGATCTTCAAGACCTTGTGCTGCTAGCTGATTATAAAATATCCGCATTTCAGGAAGTGGGTATTTTGCTGAATTCTTATGGCTAAGACCGAAATAATCTTCCATTATGGCAGTTAGTACACTAGGTTTTCCATGACCAGAATCCTGAACAGGAGGCGTGCCATCAACACAACTTGATCCAAAAAATGCATTTTCGATAAGTGGAAATAGTGGCCATGATCTCCGCCAGTATCTCTTTCATTCAGGATGTCATAATCTACTGTACAGAAAATAAACCAAGGAGTTAGGCCTTCAACAATTATGGGAAGAGGACTGATGCCAGATGGGTGTGCTTTTATCCAGCGCTTAATAAGTTTGCATCGTTCGTTTAGCTGATAGGCTTCGCTATTATCTGGTTCATTAATTGTATAAGTATTAAGTGCAATTCGATAGAAAATTGAGGGGTCTCGAAAAACTTTCGTAGATTCTTGATGTTTATTTTCTGTACAGAGCTTTTCAGCAAAGGAGAGCAAATCTACGAGAGTTTTTTTGTCGCCTATAGTGGATAGGCTAATCAGATCTTCGTAATCCATTCAAGTAATCAATATGACCAGATAATTACCTAGGTGCGGCAAATGCTACAAAACCAGCAACGGATAATCCTATAAATAACCATGGTGAGTCTATAAGGAAAAAAGCAAGCCCCATAAGAAATATTCCTAGGATAGTAGGTACAACTACTAAAAAATTTCTAACTATGCCAAAGCGAAAGATTTTAGGTTGAATCAGTCGTGGTAGAGAAAAATTCCTTTGCACCCACCAATAAGCCAGCATATTCAGCACTTGTATAGCGGACAGAAGAGTTAAATAATTATTCACCATTCTTCTCCTGAAGAAAAAACTTTGCCCCTAAAAATAGACCTGAAAAATATGTGAGGAGAGACCACCAGCTTAGAAAGTATACTCCAAGTACAGGTAGTGCTAAGAGTAGGAACACTGCACCATTGCTCTGCCTACCTGACATTTCTATCCAATACTGGGCAAAAGCAGCAAAGAAAAATAATAGGCCATGCAAAATATAGTGAGTCATATTTGTTTTTTCGCAGGATTCAAAGTTATTAACTGCATATATAGGGTACATGTACCGTAGATTCCTAATCAGTATAGCTAAATCATGTCTATGTGCCAAATTTTACTAAACAACGTCAACACCCAGCGCTTATTTGTAAGCGGCTAGCCCATCCACATGTCATTTAAAATTAAACCAGCGCAGTATGCATTCTTTTTCAGAAGACACCTGCAATGGCAACCCGACAATCAGCAGCATTTTGGCAAGATCATATCAAAGCATGGCGGCAAGGAAACCTGACGCAAATCGCCTACTGCGCTCATCATGGGCTACACATCAAATCATTTGCACGAAGGCTATATCAGGCAAGAGATGCTGCCAAGCCTTCCAAGTTACCGCTAACACTAGTTCCAGCCAGCATTGCCCAAGCCACTCCGATCAACACCATCATTCAGTTGCGCAGCCCCAATGGCTGGAGCATTGAATTACCTTTAAACACACTCAGCCACCATGCCTCAGACTTAGCTGATTTGTTACGGCAATTACCATGATGCCAAAACCCAACCAAGTCTGGCTAGTCGTTGAGCCTGTCGATATGCGCATAGGCATTGACGGCCTCTCACAAAAGATACAAAACACACTAGGCCGCACCCCTTGTGATGGCAGTGCCTATGCATTCCGCAATAAACGCCAGCAGCGCCTCAAGCTCTTAATCTGGGATGGTACAGGCGTTTGGCTCTGCCAGCGCCGTCTGTATCGTGGCCAGTTTAAGTGGCCTGACTGCAATACGCCAACCCACGGTCTGACAGCAGAAGAGTGGGCATGGTTAATGACAGGCGTAGACTGGCAAAGACTCAAGGCAACACCGCCTTCTCACTGGCAAGTTTAACAGGATTTATTGATAGTAAAAACAGTAAGATCATCACCAGATTTACCGTTAAAACACTCAGGTTAAATAGGCTTAAAGCCACGTAGTTACTGGCTTTAAAGGGCGTTAAATGTTAGAATACTGTCATGGCTTTAACCGATCGATTACCACTAGAACTCACTCAATTTGAGATGAATCCAGCCTTAACGGAATGGGTGGCCAGTCTGCTTCAAGCCAACAAAGATTTACTGAATCAAGTGAAGCTTGATGTCATTAAAATTCAACAAGCTGAACAAAAATCTCAGTTAGATGCCACGGTCATTCAACAAGCTGCGAAGCAGGCTAAGCTGGATGAAACAAAAATCCAAGCCCTCATCTTAGAACTCGCCTATTACAGACGCATACGCTTTGCCAATAAGAGCGAACAATTCACTGCAGAACAGCGTGAGCTGTTTGAAGAGAGCTGGAGCAGCGATACCAGTGCGCTGGATGCGGAAATTGAACAGTCTGCCGCATTAAGCTCTGCGGATGTTGCACCCATCAAACGCAAAGGCGCTGGTCGTCAACCATTACCCAGTCATCTGCTCCGTATCGAACATCGTCATGAGCCTGAGAGCTGCACCTGCGGCCAATGCGGCAAAGATCTGGTCAAGATTGGTGAAGATATCACAGAGCAATTAGATGTAGAACCCGCACGCTTCTTTGTCCATCATCACATCCGTCCGCAGTATGCTTGCCAGTCTTGTGAAACCATCACCGCAGCCCCCATTCCTGCCGCCATCATTGACGGCGGCATGGCCGCACCTGGCTTGCTCACTTGGGTGATGGTCAGTCAATTCATGGATCACTTGCCGCTGTATCGGCTGGAGCAAATTGCGGCACGTAGCCAAGTGCCGCTGGCACGCGCTACGCTGGCACAATACCAGTTCATGGCATCACCACCACTGTAAACTGGCTAAAGCCAGAACAGCGGTGCGATGGGTGGGTCGTGTCGGTGTATCCTTGCAGCCTTTGGTGGATCGACTGTCGGATTTACTACGCGAACGCAATGTGCTACATGCAGATGAAACGCCAGTGCCGCAATTGGACCCTGGGCGGGGTAAAACCAAAAAAGCTTATTTGTGGGCGTATCGCAGTAATGCGCTGACGCGTGAGCCACCTATCCTAGTGTTTGACTACCAGCCTGGTCGGCATGGTATCCATGTACGCAACTTCCTGGCGGGTTGGCAAGGCCATCTCATGGTGGATGACTATGCGGGCTATAAGGCACTGTTTACACAAGGGGTCATTGAGCTGGCTTGTTTGGCGCATGCGCGGCGGAAGTTCTTTGATCTTTATGCGGCAAATCAAAGCAAGATTGCGGGTGAAGCTTTGCGTAGAATCGGTGAGTTATATGACCTTGAGCGCCAAGCGCAAGATAAGGAGGTTGATGAGCGATTGTTATTGCGTCAAACAGAGGCTAAACCGAAATTAGAAGCATTGCACGCTTGGTTAATCCAGACCAGAGTGACGGTTGCCGATGGTGGTGGCACGGCTAAAGCGCTGGATTACAGCATTAAGCGCTGGCCTGCGTTAGTGCGTTATGCAGACAGTGGCTTATTGCCGATGGATAATAATCCGGTAGAAAATGCCATTCGCCCGATTGCGATTGGCAAGAAGAACTGGCTGTTTGCAGGATCGGAGCGTGCTGGAAAAAGAGCAGCGGCGATTCAGTCCTTGCTTGGTACTGCCAAGCTAAATGGCTTAGACCCTCATGCTTGGCTGAAGGATACTTTAGAAAAACTGCCTACTTGGCCCAATGGTCGGATTGATGAGTTGTTGCCGCTGAGGAAAGCGTTAGCATAAATTATGCGGGGGTTGGTGTGGTGGCGTTGGACGCTTAC
>CAINBI010000022.1 GCA_903846555.1 uncultured Pseudomonadota bacterium | reverse complement strand
CCAACCCCAAGCCTAAAAATGTGAAGCAGGGGTTCGCCGCACCACCCAATCTTCGTAATAAAGCGCCTGCATCTCTGGATATTTTGGCGCCATCTCTCCCTTGGCGAGGATAAGCACAGCATTTAGCTGAATACCCCACTAATCGATTATTAAGTGCCTACCAGCAAGGCATATTCCCTTGGTTTAGCGATGGTGAGCCCATCATGTGGTGGAGCCCTGATCCACGGATGATATTGCTTCCAAACGAGTTGAAAATATCAAACTCACTTAAAAAAACACTCAACAACTGCCCCTTTGAAATACGCTTTAATAGTGACTTTCGCCAAGTGATTAGCGCTTGTAGCAATACATCGCGACAAGGCCAGCCCGGCACTTGGATTACCGATGATATTATTGAGGCTTATTGTAGATTGCATGATGCTGGCTATGCCATAAGCGCTGAATGCTGGCTTAATGGCAAGCTAGTAGGCGGTTGCTACGGTGTTAAAATTGGTCGTATGTTTTATGGGGAAAGCATGTTCCATCATGTGTCGGATGCATCAAAAGTCGCGTTTGTCGCATTAGTGCAAAAGCTTAAAGTCGAAGGCGTAGGCCTGATAGATTGCCAAATGAAAACAGCGCATTTAGCCAGCTTTGGTGCAAAAGAAACTAGTAGAGACGGATTTATCAAGCAGCTTTCAATCTTGATAAAAAATGATTAAGTATGATGATCGCTTTCAACAAAACATAGCAAAAAACCTAAACACTTAAAAAACACATGCTCTGATAGGCGCGTCCCTATTGGCTCGCAGAGCATGTGTTTTTAACCGAGATTTTCTAATAAAGCACCCCGCCGCAAGCAACGGGATATTAACTACGCTTCTCAACCCACTGGCTATCAGCCAGCTTCGCCACAAGCGGCGGGGAATTCAACCCGAAGAGATTAAGACAGTACGCCGTATTTTTAATTTTTTTCATGCGGCGCACCGCAAGCGAGTGCGCCCTACGCGGGCTTTAATTTTGTGTGGTTAATTTGCAGTTAATACATTGACCTTTAGCTTCATCGTAGCCTTTAATAGCCTCCAAGCCCTTTACGTCAGTCATAACTGTTCCGTCTAACACGGCTTCACCCATTTTAGCGCCAGTAATATCTGCGCCAGTTAAATCGGCCTTACTGAAATCAGCGCGGAATAAATCAGTATTACGCAAATTGGCATTACGCAAATTGGCAAACCTGAAGTTAGAACGGTTAATGTCCGCACCTTCGAAGTTGCTATTGGCAAACTTTCCACCAATGGCATCAAAACGCATCGCTCCCATAGGCTGGTTGCCAATATCCAAACCAAAGCGGCCATGTTTAATCGTGGCATTGCTCATATCCACATTACCCAGCGTACCTATCATACGAGCATTGGTGAGGTTAGCACCTTGGAAATTAGTTTTGTCAAAGATCGCTTGGAAGATAGTAGCGTCAGTCAGGTCCGCGCCACTTAAATTCGTACCTTCAAGTCGGGCCAGATTTAAGTAACTTTTCTGCATATTGGCACTGCTCAAATTTGCACCACGTAAATATGCGCCAAAAAAACTAGTATTGACCATTTTGCAATGGCGTAGATCCATGTTATCGAATTCAAGATAACCAGCATCCTTATTGCTTAAATCGCAGGTTTTGCTATTAATCTGTGCCAAAGCGTCGGCTTGGCTAATTTTTTCACGGACTACTTCAATATTTTTTGCATAAAATGCAGCGGCTTTAGCAATGATAGTATCTGGTTCACGTAAAAAAGCCTCTCGTGAAACCCTACTACCAAAACAATAGGTTTTGCCTTTGTAAAGCTCATTAACCTCACATTTAGTTTTAATTAATGTGCCTTCAGATAAACTTATGGTGCAATTGTCGTCAAATTCGCCTGCGAACACGATACTGGTAAATAGTGAGATTGCAATCCCAACTACAGTTTTAAAAATATTCATCATGAATTCCTTTTCAGTATTGACTATAATTATTAGCAAGAACCTTTAGTATACGTATTTACTAAGCCTAAACGGTGACTCTAGTCACACACACTAGAAGTCAGTCTGTTATTATTAATAGAGAGCTTTGCACGAGACCATTGGTAATCCAAAACTTTAGACTTTGTCATCCCGACGAGATTTTATTGTTTTTGAATAGATTTTCGTTTTGTGCAAAGCTCTCTAATAACAATTTTTAATATTTCTATTTCATCAATCTTTTAACTCATTGATCTGGAAAGATGATTTCATGAACAATCTTGACTGGCTGGCGCAGTTTCCTGAATTAACCAATTTAGACCAACATGCCAAGGATATATTGGCGCAATATGCGCGCATTGTAGAAGCCCCTATTGGCACAATAGGCTATCATGAAGGTGCCCCTTGCAATGCCTATATAATGCGTTTGGCTGGACAGTCTCGTGTTTATAAAACGTCATCAAATGGACGAGAAATATTGCTTTACCGCGTTGCCGCAAGCGATACATGCATCATTACCACCACCTGTCTATTAGGCCATAGTGACTATCCGGCTTCCACTGTTGTAGAAGCACCAATTCGTGACGCATTAATTCCTGCTGTAGCATTTAACCAACTGATGTTAGATTCTGCCATATTTCGACAATTTGTAATGACCAACTACGGCGCTCTAATCAGCGATTTAATCGTGCTATTAGATGAAGTGGCTTTCCATAGCCTAGAAGCGCGTATAGCAAAAGTGCTATTAGATACCAAGTCATCACAGGTTACCCGCACGCATCAACAAATAGCCGATGAGTTAGGCACAGCCCGTGAGGTGGTTAGCCGCCAATTAAAGAGAATTGAAGCAAAAGGTGCTATTTCGCTTGGTAGAGGTCAGATTGAAATTATTACTCGTAGCGAATTGGAGAAGCTTGCGAATTTTTAGCAGGGCGAATATCTCACCACTTCTTATAATGTTGAAAACAGCACATTATCCCAACCGTTATAAGGAATCAAAGGGGTGGGAATCAAAGGATCAATGGGGTCAGACTCCATTGATTTGACAATTATGAATGCGAGATCAATGGGGTCAGACTCCATTGATTTGACAATTATGAATGCGATGCCGCCCATCGGGTAAAGCCTTTAAATTTGAAAGATGAAATCAATGGAGTCTGACCCCATTGATTTATGGCGCAGCATGGCGCGTTAAATGGCAATGGCATCGAAGCCGATCTCTTGCGTGACCCTGCCTATAAGGATCTGATGGCGGCCGCAGCTAAAATAGAGAAAGATCATTCCAATGGCTTTACCTACGGGCAAGCCTATGACGAGGCACTAATTGCCACTGCTGATCTGATGAGGCTTGAGCAGAAACAAGCGGTGATGAAAGAAAATCCAATTCAGGCATGGAATGGCGCCAGCATCAATCGCATTCTTGACAGAATCACCGTTGGCAAGAGTAACCCAGCAATGCTTGATCAGATCATGAGCGCGAATGCGAAATTAGGAAAAAATCCTAACGATCTTAAACTTGGAGATACGCTGCATATTGAGAGCCTGCCCGTAACCAATAAAGGCTTTGCCATCTACATGGCCATGGTTGCCGCACAACACGGCCCCAATCCATTAGACGGAGACAAAATGCAAGCGCTGGTTGATTATGTGGCAAAGGCCTACGATGCTCAAGATCATCAAGTACCAGCAACATCATCGACTGAGCCGGGACTCTGACAAGCCCGCGTAGATACAAGGGCGGATGAGTGTAGCGTTATCCGCCGTATGGAGGATGGATCAATGGGGTCAGACTCCATTGATTTGACAATTATGAATGCGATGCCGCCCATCGGGTAAAGCCTTTAAATTTGCATCTGCAATGAAAAGTGTTTGTACATTATGTTTATGTTTAAAAGATGCAATCAATGGAGTCTGACCACATTGATTTTCAAAAGCTCTAATGGAAAATCTCAGACGAATTAAACTGAATAGGCTTAAGCTAGTAAGGCCGAGCGTGATAGAGACTGAGATTTTGCTTGTCCATTTTTGCCATAACTATCTGTAGCGTTGGCATTACCTTGCAGATGATTGAGTAACTGTTGATTGCGATTGAAGTGTCGACCGATTAACACGCCATTAAGCCGGTTCATTTCTTTTGCCTGGCTTAGTGTTTTTTGGAAATCAGCCCATGATGCGTTGATTGCCGCATTTGCATGTTGCTTCAGCCAATCAACCATACCAGCCTCGCTAGCCGCATACCCTCTTTTAGCCAAAACATCATAGCGACGCTTGGCAGTAATACTAATATTTTGCAACAAAACTGACTTCTCGCCCATTAACGCCTCTAAAACATCAATATCAGCGACTACCAAACCTGATTGCTCGCGAGTTAACACTTCAAGGAGCTTACTAAGCAATTTAGTATCTAGCTCAAAAGAAATTAGCTGGGTAGAAGTTGGCACTTTAATGTTGTCCTAAAGCCTATTGGGTTGTTAACAAATCTTTGACTGTTGCAATGAGTCCGTCTGCTACTTTTCCAGAATCTACATTAAACTTGCCGTTTGTGATGGCAGATTTAATCGCATCTACTTTTTCAGCATCAAACACTTTACTTGCGTGCACTTTTGCTTCTAATACCTTTAACTGTGCTGACAATGGTGACAGCGTTACATTGCCGGCATCCTTAATATTCACTTGAGATTTATCAGCTTTTTTGTTGTTAGCCGACTCTGTTTTTACAGCATTAGTTTTTTCAGTCGTAGTTTTATCAGTACCAAGGCTTGCTGATTTTTTAATTGTGTCATTAATTTTCATGATATTTCATCCTTTTCGCTTAACTTACCAAGTGCATTACATAGATCAATAATGTTTGTATCGGCATAGTTTAAGCGAACTTTAATACTTTTAACTATCTAATTTAGCACTATTTTTCAGTATAAGTATTTCATAAACTTAAAGCTAGAAATTAACTTCAACCTGCCCGCCATTGCGTGCTATGCCAGTAATCACCTGCCCGCTAGCCACTTTAACCTGCACAACCTGACCTTCATTGGCTTTATTCACTGCCCTACCTTCAGCAGAAATAGTAAAGCCCTTACCAACTGTAGTGAGCGTTACTGTTTGTCCTTGCTGCACAACTGGGGATACTTTCAACATTTCCTGCCTAAGTACGGTGCCTACGTTCATGGAAATATTCACTATGCGCCCAATGGCTTGCGCTTGGTCGGTAAAAACGCCTGCTGGCATCTGCGTTAAATCACCACTTTCAAACAGTAAATCTTGGCTAGTAACCACCTGCCCTTGCGCTAAAGGCGCTGCTGAAACTAGATACTGGGCGGCAACATTAACTGTTGCCTGCACATAAATTGTCCAAACACTAGGCGCATTGCAGCGTACGCCAACACTGGTCTTACCCCATGCCCGGCTTCCTGCTGGCAAAAATACTTGCAAATCTGGGCATTGTGCTAATTTCATATTAGGGTCTATTGCGCCAGCGCGAACAGTCACTTTGCCTGGATAACCAATGGTTTGTGTTTCTAAAAATTCAGCAATTTTGGCTTTTAC
This sequence comes from uncultured Pseudomonadota bacterium, assembly GCA_903846555.1. Classification (GTDB taxonomy): domain Bacteria; phylum Pseudomonadota; class Gammaproteobacteria; order Burkholderiales; family Methylophilaceae; genus Methylotenera. Next base: position 16,741 of record CAINBI010000022.1, on the reverse strand, counting down.
TACAGATAAATTTTGCGATAAGTGTTGTGCTGCATTTTGTTTTACCACTGGTGAAGCTGTTGCAACAGGTATCGCAGACTGAGCATAACAAACCTCAAGAGACAGCATACAAGCCACTACCAAGCTTACTCGAGCAGTTTTAACCAGCAGATGTCTGTTGAAAGTATTCATATTGAATTCCATGCACATTGGTAATTTTTCAATATGTATTCTACGGCGGCAAGTGCATAGCAAAACGATGAAAAGGGCAATGTTTACCCTTTTACTTTCTAAATTAAAGACATTGCCTTAATTCTAAACTGGCAGTTATGGATGTTATCGGCAAAAAGAGTATTTTCTTTAGCGGTCTTGTTTAAAAGTTCTTAGCAAAAAAGGCTGCGCTGTTATGAAGGGGAATTATCGTGTTGAATAAATTAGATGCCGCGTTGAGTTTTCACCAAAATGCATTGAGAGTCCGTGGCCAACGTCAAGAGCTTATCGCTGCCAATATTGCCAATGCGGACACGCCAAACTTCAAAGCGCGCGACATTGATTTTAAAACCGCAATGCAAAATGCCACTGCGGGTATTAGTAGAGAAGCGTTTGCCACCACTAAAACTTCGCCGCAACATTTAGATGGTATGCGGTCAAATAGCACATCACAAAGCGGCGCACCAGGCGAGCCGTTATTCCGCCCTATCGTGCAAGGTAGCGTGGATGGTAATACCGTGGATATGGATGTAGAACGTAATCAGTTTGCGGATAATGGTATTCGCTACGAAGCCAGCTTAACCTTGATAAACGCGCAGTTAAAACAAATGCTTGCGGCGATTCAAGGTTCGTAATGGCTACTCTTAGAAATTTAGGATAAAAAATGTCTCTATTTAACGTATTTAATATTTCAGGCTCTGCCATGAGCGCGCAATCGCAACGTTTGAATGCGGTAGCCAGCAATCTAGCCAATGCCGACAGTGCGACTAGCGCCAATGGATCACCCTATAAAGCTAAACAAGTGGTATTTAGCGCCATACCAACCGCCTCGCCTGATGCCAGTGGTGTGAAGGTGCTTAAAGTGATTGAAGACGCATCACCAGCTAAAGTAGTGTACGACCCGAAGCATCCACTAGCCGATGAAAAAGGCTATGTGACCATGCCCAATGTGAACGTCACTGAAGAAATGGTAAACATGATTTCTGCCTCACGCGCATACCAAAATAACGTTGAAACAATGAATGCAGCTAAAACTATGTTGCTTAAAACCCTGACAATAGGTCAGCAATAAGCTGACCTGTTATAGATTCTCAGCAATAAGCTGACCTAATTTGTAAGTCTTCAGCAATAGGCTGTGTTTAGGTAGCCGATTAATAAAAGGAAATTATCATGGCAATATCAATTCAAAGCACCTCAAACACGCCATCGCAAGCTTTACTTGATAGCGTAAATGGCAAAACAGACGCCAAAACAGCCAGCGTAAATGCTACGCAGGATAGATTTATGACCTTACTGATTACACAGATGAAAAATCAGGATCCGCTTAATCCTATGGATAACGCGCAGGTGACGAGCCAAATGGCTCAACTCTCCACCGTGACAGGTATTGATAAGCTTAACAATACCGTTGAATCTTTAATTGGTAGCGTGCAAAGCGGCCAGTCGTATCAGGCTGCCGGCATGATAGGCCATAACGTATTAGTACCAGGCAACACAATCAGCTCAACTGGCACTGGCGGCTACCTTGGGGTTGATCTGCCAGTGGGTGCAGATAAACTCACGATCACCATTAAAGATAGTGCTGGCAGCACAATTCGCATGCTAGAGCTAGGGTCACAGACGGCTGGAACTGCGTCTTTAAAGTGGGATGGATTAACTAATGATGGTTCGGTAGCCAAGGCAGGCAATTATAAATTTGATGTAACAGCCACAGCCGCAGGGCAAAACGTTGTTTCTGACAGCCTGAATTATGCACAAGTGATGAGCGTGTCTAATAGTACAAATGGCGTAAAACTTAATTTGAATAATTTGGCAAGTGTTAGTACTAGCGATGTAAGAGAAATTTTCTAATCGACCGTTTCATTAAAACCGATCAAACCCATATTTAACAGTCTATTTAATAGCAAAATCAGGAGAACACCATGAGTTTTCAACAAGGCCTTAGCGGTCTCAATGCAGCATCAAAACAACTAGAAGTTATTGGCAACAACGTAGCCAATGCTAACACTGCGGGCTTTAAGCAATCGCGCGCCGAGTTTGCCGATGTATTTGCCAACTCATTTGCAGGTGGCGGTGGGGGGCAAATTGGTATTGGTACCAATTTAACCACTGTTGCACAACAGTTCACACAAGGTAACATTACCAGCAGCAGCAACTCGCTAGATATTGCAATCAATGGAAACGGATTTTTTCGTATAAGCAATAATGGTGCAATCACTTATTCGCGTAATGGTCAGTTCAAAATGGACAAGGCTGGATTTATCGTAGATGCTGCTAACCATCGTCTGACAGGCTACGCTGCCGACAGCGCTGGCACCTTGCAAAAAGGTGCGCCCGTAGAACTAAACATCAGTACGTCAGATTTACAGCCTAAAGCCAGCGTCAAGATAGTCGGCTTGGTGAATTTGGATTCTCGAAAAGCGACACCTACCAACGCAACATTTAACGCCAGCGACCCAACCAGTTACAATGACTCAACAGCTGTAACAGTGTTTGATAGCCTAGGTAACTCGCATACCTTACAAAGCTTTTTTGTTAAAGATGCAGTTCTGACAAATACTTGGAATATTTATACCACCGCAGATGGTATTGCTACAACCCCAGCGGGTCCAACGGTTCTAACTTTTCCAGCGACTGGCACTGGCCTCAGTCCAACTAGCGTTCCAGCCAGCCCAACGCCAGTGGCATTTAATCCACTAAATCCTCCGATTCCCCCAGCCACCATCCCAACAGTCCCCACTGGTGCTGCGGCTATGGCATTAACGCTAGATTACTCTGGCAGCACGCAGTTTGGCTCTAGCTTCAGCATCAACAGCCTATCGCAAGACGGTTACACCTCAGGTCGGCTAGCAAGTTTCAATTCTGGCGCAGACGGCACTATTACGGGTCGCTATAGTAACGGCCAATCTAGAACACTAGGGCAAGTAGTACTGTCAAATTTTTCCAATCCAAATGGCTTGCTATCACTAGGCGGCAACGCTTGGAGTGAGACATCAACTTCTGGTGCGCCGCTAGTTGGTACGCCAAGTTCAGGCGCTTTAGGAGTGCTGCAATCCTCTGCAGTTGAAGACTCTAATACCGACCTTACCGCAGAACTTGTGAATATGATTACCGCGCAGCGGTATTATCAGGCCAATGCACAGACGATTAAGACGCAAGATCAGGTGCTGCAAACACTGGTTAACTTACGTTAATCGCGCGTATAAATGGCTAGTAAAATTTAAGGAGAAGCGCCATGGATCGTATGATTTATACCGCAATGTCAGGTGCAAAACACATACTAGAGCAACAGGCAACCACTGCGCACAACTTGGCCAACTCAACCTCTACAGGCTTTAAATCGCAGATTGATTCATTTCGAGCGGTGCCTGTCATTGGCGATGGTTTAGCGACACGCGCTTTTGTGGTGGATGCTACTGTGGGTGCTGACTTTAACCCCGGTCCCATTCAAGCAACCAATCGTGATTTGGATGTGGCCATTCAAGGTAAAGGCTGGTTAGTTGTGCAACGCGCTGATGGCTCTGAAGGTTACACGCGTAACGGATCACTCAAAGTGAGTGAAAATGGATTGCTGCAAACCGCTTCAGGCCTAACTGTTATGGGGGATGGTGGGCCCATCAGCATTCCGCCAGACATTACAGTTACCATCGCAAAAGACGGCACGGTTTCGTCTGTCTCAAACAGCACACTGCCAGGCCCTTCTAACGCCATTGGACGCCTAAAGTTAGTGGACCCTCCAGAACAAAATCTTGTCCGTTCAGAAGACGGATTATTTGTCACTAAAGATGGTACTCCAGCTGAGGTTAATGCAAATGTTAGCCTGGTTGGTGGCGCATTAGAAGGCAGCAATGTCAATGTAATCGATGCGATGGTCAGCATGATTAGCTTAGCCCGGCAGTTTGAAACACAAATGAAGCTCGTACAAAGCGCTGAGAATAACGCCAATAAAGCCGCTCAGCTCCTTAGTTTGGCTTAATCACGAATAGGTTAATATCGATGTAATGCTAACAAAACCAAGAGATTTCTTCTGACTAACTGGGAATACTCAATGGTATGTTAGATAAAAATTGAGAGATTTAGTTAAATCAATCAGCAAGCTGATTACTGGTGTTAGATTAGCGACTGATTTTTGGTCAGAACAAACTGATAAGCGCAACTAACCCAGCTCTGCTGGAAAGTCTTGCTAAAAGGAAATAGAATGATACGTTCACTATGGATTTCAAAAACAGGCCTTGATGCCCAACAAACGCAAATGGACGTGATAGCCAACAATTTGGCAAACGTCAGCACAAGCGGTTTCAAGCGTTCACGCGCAGTTTTTGAAGATTTACTCTATCAAAATATACGCCAGCCAGGCGCTCAATCTTCACAGCAAACACAACTACCTTCAGGTTTGCAGCTTGGAACTGGTGTGCGTCCAGTGGCAACTGAACGCATATTTAGCCAAGGTAACTTACAGCAAACCAGTAACGATAAAGATGTCGCTATTCAAGGTGCTGGCTTTTTTCAGGTATTGCTTCCAGATGGCACCACCGCCTATACCCGTGACGGTTCTTTTCAGGTAGATAGTCAAGGTCAACTTGTGACAGCGAGTGGTTTTCCTGTGCAACCTGCCATTACTATTCCAGCGGCAGCTCAAAGCTTGACCATTGGACGCGATGGTACAGTTTCTATCACCTTGACAGGCGCTGCGGCGGCAACACAAGTTGGATCATTACAACTTGCCACATTTATCAATCCAGCCGGCTTACAGGGCAAAGGTGAGAACTTGTTTGTAGAAACGGCCGCATCTGGCAACGCTAACACCAATACGCCTGGCGCTAATGGCTCAGGCTTACTGACTCAAGGTTATGTTGAAACCTCTAATGTTAATGTTGTGGAAGAGTTAGTCAATATGATCCAGACCCAGCGTGCCTACGAAATCAACAGCAAGGCAATTACAACCTCAGACCAAATGCTACAAAAGTTGAGCCAATTGTAAGACTTGCTTAAACATTAAGTACATTTAAAATTTCAATGACTAAATCCTTAATAATCCGTAGCGTCCATAATGTTTAATGCAATCCACCTTAAAGTAAGCAATAAGACACTGGCAGCCTATGCACTTGGTCGCGGTACTGCGCGAGATTTTTTAATTAAACTGGTGTTAGCTTCAAGCATACTGGTGACTGGTTGTGCAATTACACCAGATTCTATTGTTAAACAACCGATGTCTGCCAAGCCAGCGTTAGCACCTACAGCGGTTGCTAACAACGGTGCTATTTATAATACTGCCGTATATCACCCTTTGTTTGAAGACCATCGTCCGCGCTTTGTAGGCGACACCATGACTATCACCATCGCAGAAAATACTTCTGCAACTAAGGCTGGCGGTAGCTCTGGCAGCAAAAAAGGCGCGGCTCACTTTAGTACTGACGTACCGTTAAACAACAAAAACATACCTATCGTTGGCGGCCTAGCCTCTAAACTTCCGTACGGAGATTTAGCGTCATTCTCTACAAGCTCAGCAAATTCATTTGAAGACAAAGCCGCTGCCGATGCTAGTAATGTATTTACCGGATCCGTCACCGTCACTGTGATTGAGGTGCTAGCCAATGGATTTTTGGTTGTAAGCGGTGAAAAACAAGTCTCTTTGGATAAAGGTACGGAATTTGTTCGATTTTCTGGCGTAGTGAACCCAGACACGATCACGCAAGGTAATTTCGTCACATCATCCAAGGTGGCGGATGCTCGTATCGAATATCGAACCAATAGCAAGGTGGACGCGGCGGCCGTTGCCTCGATATTCGCACGCTTCTTCTTGAGCATCAGTCCGTGGTAAGGATTTATGTGAATAGTGGTGCATTAAAAAAAGTGTGTAATATCAGCAAACAAAATAAGTTTGCTATTTTCTGCTTGCTTGCTTTCTGCAATTTAGGCATAAGTCTACCCGCGCATGCAGAAAGACTGAAAGACATTGCGACCATTCAAGGCGTAAGAAACAACCAGTTATTAGGCTACGGCTTAGTGGTTGGCCTAGATGGCACTGGTGACCAAACAACGCAAACGCCATTTACCGTACAAAGCATTATCAGCATGATGCAACAAATGGGCGTGAGCTTACCCCTAGGCACAAGTTTGCAACTTAAAAACGTAGCTGCGGTAATGGTTACTAGCAACCTGCCCGCCTTTGCCCAGCCAGGCCAGAATTTAGACATTACAGTCTCATCAATGGGTAACGCTAAAAGTTTACGTGGCGGTACATTGCTGATGACGCCGTTAAAAGGCGCTGATGGTCAGGTTTACGCTATGGCACAAGGTAACTTGGTTGTGGGTGGCGTAGGCGCAGCGGCGAACGGCAGCACCGCACAAATCAACCATTTAAGCGTAGGAAGAATTTCTGACGGCGCCACGGTGGAACGTGCTGTACCAAGCAACATCATTCAGTCAGACAGTGTTAATCTTGAGCTTAAAGAGTCGGACTTTTCTACTGCGACATTGGTGGTTGATGCCATTAACCGCAAGTTTGGGCAAGATTCCGCTGTTGCACTAAATGGCCGCGTGATTAAGGTACAACCAAGCGCCAATCTGAGCCGCATTGCGTTTCTTGCCGCCTTAGAAACCATTAACGTGGTACCTGCTGTCAGTAATGGCAAAATTATTCTAAATGCACGTACTGGTTCGGTAGTGATGAATCAAGCGGTTACGCTAGAAAACTGTGCCGTGTCGCATGGTAATTTATCCGTGGTCATTAATACCTCCCCTGTCATTAGCCAGCCTGGGGCTTTGTCTAGCGGCCAAACGGTAGTTACCGCACGCTCACAGATTGAAATTACCAAAGAGCCTGGCAAGGTCTTGCAGCTTAATGGCGGCGCAAGCCTTTCAGACGTAGTCAAAGCACTCAACGCCATAGGTGCTACACCACAAGACTTGCTAGCCATATTGCAGGCGATGAAAGCGTCTGGTGCGCTGCACGCCGACTTAGAGGTGATATAGCATGATAAACGGCGCTGATTTATCAGGTAAAGTTGCCTTTGATGCCAACGGGCTGAACAGCCTTAAACAAGCTGCGAAAGAAAGCTCTCCTGAAGCAATCAAAGAGGTAGCGAAGCAGTTTGAAGCTATTTTTATGAATATGATGCTAAAAAGCATGCGTGAAGCATCACCGCAGGACAACCCCTTTGATAACGAGCAGAGCCGCACGTTTACCTCTATGCTTGATCAGCAAATGAGTAGTAACCTATCTTCAAAAGGGCTCGGGCTTGCCGATGTACTTGCAAGACAACTCACTAGAAGTAGCAGTGCTGCTGCCACGAATACCATGCAGCAAGCGGTGACGGATGTACGCCCCTCTTCTGATACAAATGCACCATTAACTGCACCGCTGTTAAGTAAGCCTTATTATTCAGGTGCGATAAAAACCTTAGATCAAAAAATAACACCTGTTGACACCCGCTCAGACAGCACCACTCTAGAAGGCAGTAAAGTATTAAATTTAAAACCATTAAGTGATAACGCCGCAGATTTTCACTCTCGTATGTCGCAACACGCTGAAGAAGCCAGTCGCGCCACAGGTGTACCTGCACACTTAATGCTGGGGCAAGCCGCTTTGGAAAGTGGCTGGGGTAAACGTGAGATTAAAGCGGTTGATGGCACACCAAGCAACAACCTGTTTGGCATAAAAGCGACAGGCAATTGGGATGGCAAAGTGGTTGAAGCTAACACAACAGAATATATCAATGGCATTAAACAAAAGCGTATTGAAAAATTTCGCGCTTACGATAGTTATGCAGACTCATTTAAAGACTTTGCCAACCTGATGCGTAACAATCCGCGTTATGAAAATGTCATGGCTAACCTGCAAAATGTTAATGGTTACGCACAAGCCATGCAAAAAGCTGGCTATGCTACCGACCCCAACTACGCAAGCAAACTTGCAAGCGTGATTCAAAAAGTTTCAGCCTCATAACGCTATATTGACGGCGCAGCCTAAAGTTTTGTATTTTTATGCCGTGAATGACCGTACATATGAGATTTTTTAAAGAGTAAACATCATGTCCGACATACTTAGCATAGGTAAAAGCGCACTCTCTGCGGCTCAAGTGGGACTCGCTACAACTGGGCATAACATTGCCAACGCTTCTACGCCTGGATACTCGAGACAAGTGGTGGTGCAGGCTGCCGCACAGGCACAGAATTTTGGTTACGGCTTCGTTGGTCAAGGCACTGAAGTTGCAGCAGTGACGCGCTCTTACAACGAAATATTGAACAAACAAATGATCAATAGCCAAGCCGTTAGCACCAGCAGCACAATTTACAGCAGTAATCTTAATAAACTTGACAACATGCTGTCTGATGCTTCTGCTGGGATCAACCCAGCAATTACAGATTTCTTTAGTAGCGTAAATGACTTAGCGGCCAGCCCAAGCGATATACCTACTAGACAATCCATGCTGTCTAATGCGCAATCATTGGTCAATCGTCTGCAAAGTACTAGTAACAGACTTAATGAAGTTCGCAATGACATTAATACACAAATTTCAGGCAGCGTTAATCTAGTTAACACCTATGCCAGACAGATTTCTGCGCTAAACAATTCAATTGAAACCGCCATTAGCAATGATGGTAATCCAGCCAATGACTTAATGGATCAGCGCGACCAATTGGTATTAGAACTGAGCAAACAAATCAAAACCACAGTAGTGCCACAGGGACAAGGTAGTTACAATATTTACGTGGGTAATGGCTTACCTTTGGTGATTGGTAAGGACATTATGTCGCTGACAACCGCCAACTCGCCAACTGACTCAGGGCAGCTAGAAGTGGCTTACCAAACTTCTGGAAAATCCACCATTTTAGGTGCAAGTAGCTTACCTGGTGGCGTGATTGGCGGCTTGCTACAATTTAGATCAGAGTCACTAGACTCCATACAAAATCAAGTAGGACAGCTTTCACTCGTACTTGCAGATACATTTAATACACAGCTTAAACAGGGCGTAGACTTAAATGGCAACCCTGGTGGAAATTTATTCAACATACCCGCTCCCGTGGTTAGCAGCAATGTTAATAACAATATTACTAGCAATGCTATCGTTAATAGTCAGATTGTAGATGCGCGCGCCATTACCAGTAGTGATTACCGCTTACAGTATGATACTAGTCTTAGCCCTAATCCCTACAAAATAACCCGTCTCAGCGACAGCACAGTACAGACATTTAGCGCGCTACCGCAAACAGTTGATGGTCTAAGTTTCGGCCTAACTTCAGGTGCTTTTACTAATGGAGATGACTTTGTCATCCGCGCTACCAGAAACGCTGCAACAACAATTAACTTGGCGATTACTGATGCAAGAAAACTGGCCATCGGTAGCGCCACATTAAGTGCAGTCGCTAAGACAACGAATAGCGGCACTGCCAGCATCAGCACCCCCCCTGCTGGCAGTACACTAACTGGACAATTAGGGCTGACATATTCCACAGGAGCGCCTGGCACGTTTGCACTTGCGCCATCGGCATCAGCCGTCACTGTGACGGTTTCTGGCGTTCCCACCACCTATGCCGCCGGCACGGCAATCCCATACACCAGTGGCGCGACCATTGCGGTGGGTGGTTTGAGTTTTGCAATTTCTGGCACACCAGCGAATGGTGACAAATTCACAATATCACCTAGTGGACCAAGTGATAACCGCAACGGTTTATTACTAGCAGGCTTGCAAAATCAAGGTACGTTAAACAACAGCACAACCAGCTATTCCAGTGCATTTTCACAGCTCGTGAATGGTGTTGGGAATAAAACACATGAGCTAAACATTACAGCGGCATCAGAAGCCAGCGTTCTTGAACAGGCAACGGCAGCAGTGCAATCAGAATCTGGTGTCAATCTAGATGAAGAAGCGACCAACCTATTACGCTACCAGCAGGCATATCAGGCAGCAGGAAAGATGATGCAGATAGCCTCTCAATTATTTGATACCTTATTGCAATTAGGTCGATAAAAGTAGATGCATCAAATTTATGGTCAATCGTTTAAAGTAAAGAATGGGGAAATAAATCATGCGTATAAGTACCAATACCATCTACCAATCAGGGCTCACTAAAATCAACACTTTGCAATCTGAGCAGATAAAGTTACAACAGCAGATTTCTACTGGCCGCCGCATTGGCTCCCCTTCAGAAGACCCGATTGCTTCAGCACGCGCACTAGAGATTTCATCCGCACAAGCGGTTAATACAAAATTTGCAGATACCCGCCAAACTGCCCAATTAAAACTCAATACACTAGAATCAAATCTTGATAGCGTTACAAGCTTACTCGTTGCAACACAATCAACGCTTGTCGCCGCTGGTAATGGCGCATACTCTGATCAACAAAGAGGCTATATCGCGACCGAATTAAAAGGTTCGCTTGAAGCGCTTATTAGCCTTGCCAATAGCAAAGATGCCTCAGGCAATTACCTTTATGCAGGTTTTCAAACTAGCACACAGCCATTTACTGCAAGTGCTACAGGCGCAAGCTATGCTGGTGATAGTAACCAACAATTGTTGCAGGTAGATTCTCAGCGCCAAATGGAGGTAAATGCAAGTGGGGATAACGTATTCCAGACAGCTGGTAATGATGTATTTGCCACAATGAGCAACTTGGTCACATTGTTAAATACACCGCTTACCGCCGCCACGCAGGCTGCGTTTACTAGTGGGCTAGCAACCGCTATGAGTCAGATGCAAGGTGCTACCGATAACGTGCTTAACGTACGTGCTTCTGTAGGTTCTAAGCTTAAAGAAATTGATGCATTAGATACTGCGGGCTCTGACCGAGCATTGCAATACAGTAAATCACTATCTGAATTACAAGACTTAGACTACGCGAGTGCGCTGTCTGACCTTTCAAAAAACCAGATGATTATGGAAGCCGCACAAAAATCTTTTGTTACCGTCACTGGATTATCGCTATTTAAACTTCTTTAGTAAGCTGTATTTAGCCTACTTAAAGTTGCACACTCTTAAATTCACACTTATTTAAACTACACTTATTCAGCTTGGCTTATTGATAACTAAAGCAATACTTGCCGCGTTTCTGCAAGAAATTGGTGTATTCCTTGCTCTATTTTTATGTCTATCATCACCGTTGGCCCTTTGCCATTTGGGCATGACAAGCGTGGCGTTGTACCGAACAAGCGACAGATTAATGGCCGCTCAGCATATACTTCGCAGCCATTTATGCCTAAATAAGGGCAATTATATTCGGCTAATGCAGACTCGTGCTGCGCATCACTTTTAGCGGGCAATCTAGCTACTTCTTCTGAAGATGCCGTCACTGGGCCACAGCAATCATGACAGCCAGGCGTACATTCAAACGAAGGAATCCGTTCACGATAGAATTTAATAATCTGGCTGTTATTAGTCAATTAATATGGGCTTTATTCGTTACTTTGATCTGGGCGGTGTAACACTAGGTTCTGCTACACTAGCCATATTACTTACCCCTTTCTCAATAAAGTTCTCAATGGGTCTCAACATGCCAGGCAGTGATAATGCCAGCACCACAAAGCCAATGCTAAGCGTGATCGGGAAACCGATACCAAACAGGTTCAACTGCGGTGCTGTTCTGGTGAGGATACCCAACGCCATGTTGGTGATTAGTAGCGCCGTGACTGCGGGTAAAGCAAGTAGTAAACCAGTGCTGAAAATGGTCTCACCCCACAGGGCTATTTTCAGCGGATTCATACCGCCCCCACCCACTGCAATTGGCATTGTCATAAAACTATTCGCTACTGCAGACACTATCATTAAATGCCCATCTAAACTTAAAAATATAAGCATGGCTAGCAAGACCAAAAATTGATTTACCGCTGTGCTTTGGCCTTGTGATTGCGGATCAAAAAAACTGGCAAAACCAAGTCCCATTGACATACCAATCAACTGCCCAGCCATCTCAACCGCAGAAAATACCAAGCGCATGCTAAAACCTATAGCTAGCCCAATAATAAGCTGCTGAACGAGGATAAGTAGACCTTGAAACGAAAATATCTCAAACTGCGGCAAGGGCGGTAAGGTAGGTACAATAATCAGTGTGAGTGTAATGCCTAAGCCCAGTTTGACCTGATTAGGAATGGCTGTATGACTAAAGATTGGTGCCGCTGCTATGACGCCTAACACTCGTGTTAAAGGCCAAAGCAAGCTTACTATCCAAGTTTGAAGAAGCTCGCTACTTATTGAAATCATATCAACCTATGAATAATATTGAGTTAATTAGCCATCGCAGGGATGCTTGTAAACACCAAGTGCATGTAATCCACCATAGTGGTAAGCATCCACTGCCCAGCAAACATTAGCGTAGCAAATACGCCGACTAGCTTGGGAATAAACGATAATGTCGCTTCATTGATTTGCGTAGCAGCCTGAAATATACTAACAAACAAGCCGATTACAAGGACAACTAGCAAGATGGGGGCTGCCACCATTAAGGTGATTTCCATCGCATCTCTACCTAACGTCATTACGCTTTCTGGGGTCATTTTTTCTCCTTAGCAGTTAAATAACGCTAGTAAAAACTTTGTACCAGTGAGCCCAACAACAATTGCCAGCCATCCACTAAAACGAATAACATCAACTTGAATGGCAGTGCCACAATCGAAGGCGACACCATCATCATTCCCATCGCCATTAACACACTGGCAACCACCATATCAATAATTAAGAACGGAATAAAAACTGCAAAGCCAATTTGAAAAGCTGTTTTAAGTTCGCTGGTCATAAATGCTGGCACCAAAACCAGTAGAGGGAGCTGTTGAGGGGTTTCTATCTTTTCAATTTGCGCCATCTTTACAAACAGTGCGAGATCACCTTCACGGGTTTGTTTCATCATAAATTCTTTAAGTGGCGCAGAGCCTTTATCTAGCGCTTCTTGCATGCTGATTTTGTTTTCAGAAAGCGGTTGATAAGCATCTAAATAGATTTTATCTATCACAGGACTCATCACAAAAAAAGTAAGGAACAAGGCTAAACCTACCATCACCTGATTGGGCGGTGCAGACTGCGTACCGAGTGCCTGACGCAATAAAGACAACACAATGATAATGCGCGTGAAGCCTGTCATCATCAGCAATGCCGCTGGTAAAAACGTGAGTGAAGTCAGTAGAATTAAAGTTTGCAAGCTCAGCGTATAACTTTGCCCGCCACCTGCTGTTGGCAAGGCGTTGACAAGCGGCATGCCATTTTCGGCAAAGGCCAACATAGGTAATAGCAAGCCTAGTATGATTAGCGTGATTAGCATGATAAATTTCACGTCAATATGACTAGCGAACCAACCTTTTAACGGATTTGTGCTTAATCGATGAGTTGTTAATTGATGAGCTGTTAATTTATTTACTGACATCTTTTTATCTAATCTTTATCTAATTTTCTATCTTGAATCTTAGGTGCTGATTTGCTTAACCATTGCGCAAGCATTTCTGTAAATATGCTGGGTTTTTGGTTCAGACTACTTTGATTAAATACACCATTTTCGCTGAGCCCACTTTCTGCAAGTTGCGCCGCACCCATTTCTAAATTTGCAATACGGTTCACCTGACCAGGCGCTACGCCAACCACAATCCAACGACCTGCAATCTCTAACACAACGACGCGTTCACGCGAACCAACGCTTACACTACCAACAATACGCACCACTGACTGCTTGTTGCCGACACCTGGCATCATGCGCTTCAAAAACCAAGTTAAAAGTGCCATGACTACTAATACGATGGCTAAGCCCAACACTATTTTCAGTATGCCGCCAGAAGGCGATATAGCAACAGCTTCAGCTGCCATGCTTTTAGAAGCCCATAAGCTAAGAATCAAAACAATATGGCTCTGAGCCAATCGGGAGTTAAGAATTTTCATTGTGTGATCTTATTGTTTAATTTTATTGTGTGGCCTTAATTTAAAAGTATTACTTGTTAATTTTGCGTATGCGTTCTGCTGGGGTAATAATGTCGGTTAAGCGAATACCAAACTTATCATTCACCACCACCACTTCCCCTTGCGCAATTAAGCAGCCATTCACCAACACATCCATCGGCTCACCCGCCATACCATCAAGCTCAACCACAGAACCTTGTGCTAATTGCAGCAGATTTTTAATGGCAATTTTAGTACGGCCCAGCTCAACGGTAAGCTGCACAGGAATATCTAAAATGAAATCAATGTCGTTTTGGGTCTCAAGCAACTTATTTTTAGGAGTAAATTCCGTAAAAACCTGCGATTTTTCAGCTGGTCTACTTTGTAAAGCAGACGATTCACTTGAGGTTTGCTCAGCCAAAGCGGCACCCCAATCATCAGCCGTACCAGCTCCTGCCCCAGTTTGTTCGGCCATTGCCGCGCCCCAATCGTCTTCTGCTACAGCGGCATCGCCACCATCAACGGCATCAGTCGCCATAAGGTTCTCCTTTAATATATTCTGTTGAATTGGAACGTAAAAGTTTTTCTACGCGCAGTGCGTATTGGCCATTAAACATCCCGTACTTACAAAGCATGACGGGCACACCATCTACCTGCGCTTCAATCGACTCGGCAATATTAAGTGGAATAACATCACCGACCTTCATATTAAGTATGTCGCCTAACTGCATTCTGGTCTTGGCCAAATCTGCCACGATTTCAATTTCCGCAGCTTGCACTTGCTGTGTCATAAGCTTTACCCAGCGCTTATCCGCGCCTAATACTTCGCCTTGTAAAGGCGAGCTGAGCATGTCGCGAATAGGCTCAATCATAGAATAGGGGAAGCAGAAATGCATCTCGCCACTAACTGACCCCATCTCAACATTAAAGGTAGTGGCTACAATCACTTCATTAGGCGTAGCAATATTGGCAAACTGGGTGTTCATTTCAGAACGCACATATTCAAACTGTACGGGATACACTGGCTCCCATGATTTTGAGTAGGTTTCAAAAACAATATTGAGAATACGTTGAATAATGCGCTGTTCTGTTTGGGTAAAATCACGACCTTCTACCCGCGTATGAAAACGACCATCACCACCGAACATATTATCGACCACAAGAAACACTAATGTAGGATCAAATACCATTAACGCTGTGCCGCGCAAAGGCTTCATTTGCACTAGGTTAAGATTAGTCGGTACCATAAGATTGCGTACAAAATCACTGTATTTGGTAATGCGTACAGGGCCTACAGAAACCTCTACAGTACGCCGTAAAAAGTTAAACAATTCAATACGAACTAGCCGCGCAAATCGCTCATTAATGATTTCGAGCGTAGGCATACGCCCGCGTACTATGCGCTCTTGCGTGGCTAAGTTGTAGTCACGCACCGCACCAGGGTCAGCCTCTGGCTTGTCATCGCCAGAATCTCCATCAACGCCTTTTAATAAAGCATCAACTTCGTCTTGGGATAAAAATTTATCAGCCATGAAAGTTAAAGTGCTTTTACTGAATCACAAAAGAAGTGAAGAAAACGCCTGAAATCTCCTGAGGCTTTGCACCTTTTGAAAAGGGCTTTTTAACTTCAGCAACAATTTCAGCATTGAGATTTTTTTTGCCTTCGCCAGTTGAAATATCTGTCGCTTTTTTGCTAGTTAACAACATCAACAATCGATTGCGTAGAGCAGGCATCTGCCCCTTTAATAACTCAGCCTCTTCGGCATTCGCAACCTGTAGCGACAACTCCACTTGCAAGAATTTCTCATCAGGATCAGCTTGTAAATTAACCGTAAAAGCCTCTAACGCCACAAATACTGGCGGATGCGCAGGCTCTTCATGCTTAACTTCTTTTTTATGGTCAGATTTTTGATGCATAAAAAACCAGCCTGCAGCTCCACCACCAGCCAAAAGCACTACGGCTGCAATAATAATGATTAATTTCTTTTTAGAGGCTGGTGCTGTGGGCGCTTCAACTGCTGCATCTGGCTTGGGGTCTTTTGCCATTTTATTGCCTTTTTTATATATGCTTTAATCTAAGTTGCCTCTGAGCAACCGTAAATGTTATGAATGACCACATTATGTGAAAAATTTACGGAATAACATGCATGGATAAGAAGGGGGAAAAGGCGTTAAATTACAGCTTTCCGACTGCACTACGCTTGTATTAATGCACTAATATCAACATTGGCTTAGGTATCAAAGTCGGGTGGGGGTGGGGGTGGGGGTGGGGGTGGGGAATCCAAAGCTAACAGCTAAACCACATCGTTATTGATTACGCATAAAGTCAGCTACACCATACAACTGCTCTGCAAGTTTAGTCATCAGCGCATCATCAAAACCTTGCTGATGCATAGCCTTAATCATGCAATACATCCACTGATCTCGTGCTGATTCGTCAATAGCAAAAGGCATGTGGCGTCGGCGAAGCATGGGGTGACCATAACGCTCTATATATAATTGCGGTCCGCCTGTCCAACCAGTTAAAAACATAAACAACTTCTCACGCGCTTCGGTCAAATCGGCTTGATGCATGGCGCGTATTGGCGCCGCTTTAGGGTCGCTATCCATAATATCGTAAAAGGATTCTACTAAATTACGAATTTTTATAGTGCCTTGCGCTTCACCGCCTAACAAGTCAAAAAAAGTGCTTATG
>CAINBI010000021.1 GCA_903846555.1 uncultured Pseudomonadota bacterium | reverse complement strand
TCATTGTGAAACCATGCCAGAAATTCAGCGTAGTTGCGCGGGTAGTCAACCCCGGCGCGGGGCGCGGCAGATCGCTCTTGTGATGTATTTGATTCCATTCATAATTTTACCATCACAGCATTTAGCTGAATACCCCACTAAAATAAAAAATATCTTCAGCCTCGCCAAATAATTTAAGCCATTCCGGATTAACGTTTGGCCGTATAGGATCCTCAAGGTCAAGAGTGTTTTGATTGTATGAATTCTTGACTGGATGGTTTAGCCAAAGAGGGAAAGCGGAAGTCGTTTCTCTTGTTCGATTAGATACTGAGCAGCATTCCGAAATAAGTCGGGTACAGAAAATGTGCTGAAATCCTTCTTCTGCCTGTTGTTGGCAACATAAAAGAGCAAGATTCTTACTGTCAACCATTTGCTTCATAACAGATGGACGTGTTAACTCTATTATGTCATCCGAATAACAGGTGAACCTTATGTCAAAGGGTCGATAAAGAGCAGGCGATATTGATTCCATAAGAACACTAAGTTTAACTTTAGCTCGCTGTTTTCTTAGCGACCAAACATTAGTATCCTTTAATCCATAACGTTCACGTAAGATCTCGTCATCAATTTTTAAATCGCAAAATTCAGCAAGCTTTTTTTCCGTCTCACTTGCGGTAAATGAAAATGCAAAGACGTCTCTGTGTGTTTTAATTGCACTCGAGTAAATTGGAAAGATATCCCGAAGAGAAATAAACTCCTGAAATTCAGATAAAACATCAGTATTTTGTTCAATAAAAGGGAAAAAAGGTGGGCAAGTTGAATAAGGCTCCATGGGGTGGTTGTAACTTCTTTTGTTGTCAAAAATGAGTATTTACTTTCCCGTCCGCCCAAAAGATCGGCCCGATTGATTTGACTACTCACTTCTTCATGCGGGCTTCTAGACCATAAAGCAATTGCTACTCCTTGCATAATCTCAAATACATTTACATCTCGTTCCGTGCCATTCTCAACAGCTTCATCTTTTTTACCGCTTCCATGCAGGTCTAGTATCCAACCTGCATTAAAAGTTTGAGATAAATGCACGCGCATACCTCGAAACGAACGGCTATCTAGGTAAGAATTGTTTGTAATAAGTCCTAGAATTCCAAATCCACTAGTTTCAATAGTTCGTTCACTAACACGAATAAACTTTACATAATCATCTTGTAGGTTTTTTTGAAGAGACAGGGCCCCGCGCTCTTGTATACGCACTCCGTTTATAAACTTATAAGCCTCAACTATCAACATAGCATCCGGTGATAGATTGCTTGATAAATGTGAATAGGGCGGATTACCTATTACTGCAGTAAAGCGTTTTATCTGTTTAATGTCGTTTACTGAAATAGCTTCATGGGCAAGAGCTTCGAAATCAGGAACTTTCATTTGCTTTTGCCAAGGTTCAAGTGCATTTGTAAGATAGATGTGAACGCGTTCATTGCTTTCAAAACGGTAGCCGGTTTCAGCGAGTTTTAGACCTATTTTCATATGGGCAATAGCGTAAGGTGCCATCATCAGCTCGTAACCATAAAGGCGAGGAAGCAAGTGCTTAGGGACGTAATCATTCCATGCTTCTATTTGCTGGGCTTGATTTATACCTTCTTTTGACCACTTTTTAATCATGGTCTCATTAATTACGTTTATTACTTCCACCAAAAAAGTAGCCGTACCAGTCGCTGGATCAAGGATTAGGACAAATGGTTCATTTGGAGAGATTGTGCACTTTTCATCTATTGCATCAGTTAGCAGTGGCAGCTTCATTTTGGGATGCTTTTTAAGCATATCCCCCCAAGTGCTTGTGTCAGCAAGTCCGTCAATTAGCCCAAACTTAGATTTAAGAAGTTCGTGGACACTGCGTATGATATACGAGACAACAGGTTGGGGAGTATAGAAGACGCCGCGCTGGATTTTGAGCTGCTTGTTGTAGGCACTGAGGAAGTGTTCGTAGAAATGGATGACGGGGTCTTCGCCACGGGTCTTGTTGCCGAAGTCGCGCAGGATGGCAGGCAGATCAGTCTCGTCACCGCGCAGCAGTTCCACCACATCCTGAATGCCCAACTCATCAAAGTCTATGCCGCCTTTGCGCCCCCCCGCCTTAAGGAAAGTCTGTAACATTTCCTTTAGAAAAGGGTTGGTGATGGGCACCATGTCTGCGATGTCATCGGATTTGACGAATGTTCCGTAGCGACCTTCGTTATTGTCAGTGCGAGAAATAGCTGCTGTGAGTAGGCCGTATGTAATGGTTTGGGCGTAGGTATCAGCAAAGCTTTCTGGCGTAAGGTCATGAATCAGCGCGGTTTGGAAAGCCTTATAGAGCCTGGTAATTTCACCTTTCTCTGATTCGGCCGCAAGCAATAGTTTTGCTTTATCGCGGATGCCACGTGCTAGGCTGGCGAGCTCTTCAGCCAATAAGCTGGCGGTGGTAATGACGTGCCCGATGCGGTGGCGGAATGGCTGGCTCCATGTTTCTCGCCAAGTTTTATGATCACTTACGTCATCCGGCCAGTGAAGGCGTTCTCGCAGAACATGGTCCACATTGGCAAGTTTAAGTGGTGTGTCGCCGCCATCCCAGCCAAGCACATGTAGCGTTGGTATCTCACCTTGGTTCTGGTGAAAGTGGGCAATGGCGATTTCTCTAGCATCAGTTCCGTCTTCACCAAAGGCTGTAATGAATAATAGGTCATCCTCATGCCAAGCTGGTGAGCTAGCTTTGTTAGCCGATGCACGTTTCTTGATTGCAAGATGGGAAAGTATTCGTCGCAATACAACGACAGGCAGTTTTTTGTTTTCAAACTCAACAAAGAAAATCCCCCAAGGTTGCCCGCTGGCAAGTGGACGTAACTGATGGATAGATTTTATACGTGCGGAATCTTCTTCCTTCAAGCCAAGTTCACCAGGGGTAAATTCGAAGGTTAGTTCGTCAAAACCATAGTCTCGGAGCGGCCAATCTAATTCATCTTCTAGATAGCGAACGAGATCTGGAAAGTCGTTAATTTTACGAAGATCTTGAGCCATTAATTCAGTTCCATCCAACATTTAAGTACAGGAGCAACACCCACTGGTGCTTGTAGGGGTCGAAGAAATTCAGTAGTGAGTTGTTTTTCGACTTGTTGACGCAGGTCAGAAAGGACTGTTTGCTCAATAATGGTTTTACGAGGAGTGCTGATTGTGGAGCGGATAAGATTGGCAATCGCACCCGCATCAGTCAGAACTACTTTTCTTTCAATATCGAAGCATGCCCATACAGTTAGTCCTGCGGCATCCGACCAGATCGGCTGATCAGTATCAATGTCTTTTAGAGTAGAGTCAGGTCTTGGAATGCGATAGCAGAAAAATACCGCTCGGCTATCGGGTTTTGGGCTGGCTTTCCCAGAAAAAACCTTGAGCGGAAATCCTGCCAATTGTGCGGCGAGTTCTGGGTGCTCGGTCATTAAGCGTTCATACTCTAGGCGGAGACTTTCGGTATCAGACAAGTGCCCATCACATTGCTCATTGATCTCTTTAATCGGATCAAACTCGTCGTCTGGCGTCAGCAATTTACGACCTTCGATACCCATCGTACGTGAAATAATTAATGTTTTGTGAGTAACCCGTTGAAACAGGCGAAGTATTCCATCCAGTTCGTCAGGTGGCAAGAAATTCCAGTAAGCCGTCTTCCCGCGTAGCTTTTTGCGATCAGGGTGATCTGCTATAATTTGTGCTTCGATGGCTGGGTTCATGCGCCTATCCACTCGGCCAATACGCTGCATCAGGCGTACAGGGTTCCAGTGTAGATCGTAGTTAATGAGGCGGGTAGCGTCTTGAAGGTTTAAGCCCTCTGAAAGAACGTCAGTGGATATAAGTATGCGTATTTCTTTTTTACCTTCGGCAGTAAGTTCAGGCGATGAGCTTTCGTTGTAATAAGGAGAGAATCGGCGAATAACATCACTACGCTGTTTTTGACTGCTGCTGCCGTCAATCCTGCATAGTTCGTCGAACCCAGCCTGAGCTAGTTGGTGTTCTAGATATCGAGCAGTATCGGCAAACTCAGAGAAAAGAATAACTTTTTCTTTCTTTAGAACGGCATCATTTTTCAGTAGTTTGATCAGCGCCTTGAGCTTGTCGTCCTTTTCTGGCTTAGCCTCCGATAACAGGTTAAGAAATTCCGCCAGCTGATTGAGGTCGTCGTAAGTGTCATCGATGATTTCGTCAATTCTGTATAAATCTGCATCTAGTTGCTCAACGGCAGCAAGATGGTCTTCTGTTAGGAATTCCTCAACCTGATCCTCATCCGGATCGTCTGGCCAAAACTCGTGGTTGTGAGATTGAGTATAGTTGATTAGTCCGCCGTGCTGAATCTTCCAACGTTCAAGGCGACGCTTGTTATGGTCGTTGTGACTATGTACAGTGATCCATGCTAGCAACTTTTGCATTAGCCTATAACAGGATCCTTCAAAGGCTCTTGCAGAACTTTCGAATCGCTTGAGAAATAGGGTGCGTATCAGCGTAACTACTTGCTTTTGACGTCCTTCATCAAACGAACCAAGTCTAGAGTCGCTGCTGTCTCCCTTCCAGTAGGCTAAGGGGTAGTAAATACCTAATACGAACAGTGGATTTTTCTTGTTGAAGGCTTGTTCAACAGCAGTTAGAAGTTTGCCGTAGGTCGCCTTAAGGTTGTACGGCACTACGTTAGGTGCTTCACGTTCAGGGAATAGCGCTTCACTTGCCCCTTGCTGAAGTTGACTTTCTTTAACATATCCACGACTGCGTTGGACTACGATGCCGTCAAAGATTCTGTCAGCACGTAATACTTGCTCTGCCGCGAAAATCTCAGTACCAAATTCAAGGCCAAGTTGGTTTGTTTCTGTTGATTTTCCAAGCAGACTTTTTTCCAATTGATTGAAGTGCGAGCGAAGGTTGTGTATGCCTAACTGAGAAGCGTACACATCCGTATTCCCTGCTAGTTCAATAATGTGCCGGAAATCGTGAATGGAGTTGTTGACTGGGGTTGCAGTAAGGAGAAATAACTGTTTTGGGCGATCTCCTAATTGTAGATATTTCTGAAGAACACGGTAACGGGATTCCTCCTTCTCCCCCTCGCCCTTGATGCCGGGGTTGCGGAAGTGATGAGCCTCATCTATCAATACAACGTCAGCATCACGCAAGGTCAGTTCCATATCGCGTGGCCAGTTACCTTTACGCTGTAAATCTGTGTGGTTATAAAGCACAAAGTTAACAAAACCACTGTTCATGTGTGGAAGGTATCGCTGGATAGCACGTTCCCATACATCCTCCCGCGCAGCCTTTGGAGCAAATAAAACAACTCGGCGTCCGTCACGGACCATACGCTCAAGAAGCATTAATCCCACAAACGTTTTACCGAGACCGACACCATCACATAGAAAAGCCGTGCCGAAGCGGTTTGCTATTTGAATTAGGTTTTTATATGCATCCTGTTGATACTTTGCAAGGATGGGAAACACCTTGGATTGGCGCTGCTCCCACTCGTCTGGCGTAAGTTCGTGACCTCGCATGAGCTCATCGAGCGCCTTAACCCAGACCTCAAATGGGCTGTACTCTCTGGTATGGCGTTCAAGGGTTTTTAGTAATTCCGGACTAACATCTTCAGCCTCATCCCAATGGCTCTCGTACCATTTCTGAAGTAGACCGACTTCAGAACCTCTTATCTGGACGTTAAGTTCGACATTGTCAGTGAGCCCTGGGTAAGTAAAATTGGAAGAGCCTACTAAGCCAAATGAGCCGATAACTGCAGCTCTACCATGTGTTAGGTATGCTTTGGCGTGGAATTTATCTTTACGCGAAACACGGCACTCAATCTTGCCTGAACGGATGCCTTCTACTATAGCTGGCACACCTTTTAGAAAATCATTTCGAGTCTTTTCATTTTCGACGCTTGAATCCAGTCGATCATTTATTTTTGTAAGACCTTTTGCGAATGCTTGCTTGGTTCGTAAGGATACCTCGTCACCCATCAATATGCGGATATGGTCAACCTCTTGCCACTTATCTTCAAGTGTCAATAATGCACCAATCTCAAAGTAGCCAGTAGCAATATCGATAGCGCTTGAAATTTCGCACCATTCTTTAATGTAGGAGCGAACTTTCCAGTCTTTATCACTATTGTCGACTATAAAGAGATCTGAAGTGGACTTGTTCATCAAACATTAAGCTCCTTAGTTTTACGCACTCTATTTCGAGTGCCTCAATGTTATCAGATATTTATCTTCAAAAATCTAACTATGGCTAATTGTCTGGTTTTAGCTATCCATACCTTTACGATCTAGACTCGATTTAGTAGATAGTGAAGAGACTTTAATAATCATTTCAATGCCTCTATTTTCATTATTAATCGCTAATCATCAACTGCATATAGTTGAATAAACACTCGCATTTTCAATTATATCCTTTTATAATCAACAGGTTAGATTGACTTGGCGTATGAATTTTGATAGGATAGAATTCGGCTATAAAAGAAGATATCTTTTGTGAAAAAAGTTTTATTACCATTTGGAAAATCAACTCTCCTTATAGTATTTCGGAGAGATTCCGACACCATAAAGATATCAACTGAAGAGCTTAAGTTGATTGAAAGTCTGTTGCACAAATTATTGCCAATTTATGAGCAATTGTGTCTTGAAGAGCTCGCATCCACGGATACTGAATTAAATACATTATTGGCAGTTAATAGATTACATACGAACGAGCCCTTGTAATTTCAATTTTGAGTAGTTTAGGAGGTGCGTTATGCAAGTTGCTTTATATTTAAGGGTGTCAACCGACAAACAGGCTGAACAAGGAGTATCAATCAATGATCAGCTTATTCAAATGAAAACATGGGCAGCTTCCAACGGTCATGAAGTTGTGAATGTATATGAGGAAGCTGCAACCGCTACTGATGATAGGCGCCAAGCACTTTTAAAGATGATTGAAGATGCCGTATCTGATGAGCATCCATTTGATGCGATTGTAGTTCATAGCCAATCTCGATTCTTTAGAAATGCATACCAGTTCGCTTACTATGAACTTAAACTAACAAAAAGCAATGTTAAATTGATTTCTATTACTCAGCCGTTAAGTGATGATGGTGGTGGAGCAATGATGCGACAAATTGTTAGCGTGTTTGATGAGTATCAAAGTAAAGAGTGTGCTAAGCATGTAATGAGGTGCATGATAGAAAATGCAAAGCAGGGTTATGCCAATGGAGCTATAGCCCCATTTGGGTATGAAACAATTGAAACAGATAAAAAAGCTAGAAGCGGTTATAAAAAAAAGTATGTAATTAATAAAGCTGAAGCAGATATCGTAAGGTTGATCTTCAATCTAATTATTCATGGGTATGATGGTGAGACGTTTGGACTGAAGAAGATTTCTGAGTATCTGAATGTCAATGGAATGATTAGTCGCGGAAAAAATTGGACAGTCCAGCGCATCCATTTTCTTCTCCACGATTCAGTATATAAAGGTGAACGCATATTTAATCGCAGAAGCAGTCGGAGCAGGAAGCTAAGACCAGAAACTGAGTGGGTTGTAGTTGCAGTGCCTCCAATAGTTTCAAATGCTGATTTTGACAAAGCGGCATCTATTCTTGATGCACGTGCGCCATATCATCATAAAGCGAAGTCAATACAGTCTCCATCATTACTTACCGGATTGCTGAAATGTGGAAAATGCAAAAAAGGAATGGTCCTCATGACTGGAAAATCTGGAAAATACACATATTATAGATGTTCTACTAAACTTTCAGCTGGGATCTCACTTTGTGATTGTCCAAATCCTCCAAAGCAGGAATTGGAGGATTTAGTACTAAAAGTTGTTATCGAGAAGGTATTAGCTCCAGAGCATATTCTAGTAATTTTAAACGAGCTAAAAGTAAGTCTTGCGAATGCCGCTAAACCAGATTTACAGAAAGAGAGGGATTGCCAGCATAAAATAGGCATAATTTTAGATAAAATCACCAAGCTTTATGAGAAGGTCGCAGAAGGCAGTCTTGAGCTAAGTTCATCCCTTAAAAGCTTTATCTCAAATTTAGATCATGAAAAAGAGCACTTAACGACAGTATGGGAAAGGCTGCAGAAAAAACATACGCTCCCATTGAAGAATTTTGGATCTCAGCAAGTAAAGGCTTTTTCTCAAGCGATGAAGGAGGTTTTATTAGCGAAAAATAATTCTTATACTAAAAAGTACTTACAAATACTTGTAGATAGAATAGAAGTACGGGGTCAAAATTTAGAGCTATCTGGGAGGAGCTTATGCCTAGCGACGGCGATTTCCAGATGGAAGCAAGGAACTCCAATCAATGGAGTGCCCAGTCTCGTATCAGAATGGTGCACCAACTCTGTATAAAAGGGTTTATGCCAAGCCCACCTCAACCAAATTATCACTAAAGGTCGTGGAGTGCCCCATATCCCCGAACTCTGCTGAGCTAATACAATTCACAGTACCGTTATTGAGTTGTCGCCAATATCCTAAAGTTGCCACCACAATTCCTGCATTCACATCACTTGAGATTCTAGCCACACTCTCAAACGCGCCACGATCATTAAACACACGCACTATGTCACCTTGTTGAATATTGCGTGCTTTTGCATCTAATTGGTTGATCATCACAAATTGCTCACCCTGTCCTTTGATTTTTTCTGACACATTGGCATAGCAGGAGTTTAAAAAACCATGACTCTTAGGCGAGATAATATTGAGTGGGAATTTAGCTGCCAACGCTGGGTTAGTGGCAGGTGTTTCACGTGAGGCCACATAATCTGGCAACTCATCTAATGCTTCACCTGATTGAAAGCCTTCGTACATTTGACGGAATGGCCCAGCGACGAAGTTTTTTGCACCCTCTACCAAAAAGTGACATTTACCTGTGGGCGTTGGGAACTCACCCTTTGCATGGCGCGCACGTACATCTTTGTCGCCGAAGGCCTTTAATCTTGTTGGCGCGCGTTTAAAATTACCCAGGTGTGCGCGTTGTAGAATTACCCAGAGTGAAGGCCGTCTAAAAATGACGAGCCTGTTGATAAGTGTATCGCATTTATGCGGAAGAAGTTGCGTGTTGAAGTGCTTTTAGGAG
>CAINBI010000020.1 GCA_903846555.1 uncultured Pseudomonadota bacterium | reverse complement strand
GCTGGCAGGGTTCGTCCTGTCAAGCTATTTGACGGCACAACGGTCTCAATGCCAAATACACCGAGCAACCAACTTGTGAAGAACGATAAACCCGTTTTAAGCGTTAGGTAAACAATTCGTATAATGTATATTATGTAAAATAACAAATTAGGTAATACATCCCAATTAACTATTATTTTCAATCATTTAACCCTAATATAATTCCAGTTGTCAACTATTTATTTAACCAAGCTTTCATCTTGAAGTGTCGCCAAAACGACACAGCTACAAATACTTTTTGTAATACTTCCATTGAATGCGTGTAGACACAGTATAAATAATAGCCATAGGCACAATGATAAAAAATGGATTTATTGGTATGGGCGTACACAGATAAATCATGATACCTAAGGCAAAAAACATGAGCTTTGACATCTTGCCTATTTTATTGATATCGGATGATTCGCGCCCTGAGCAAGCTCGTCTGATATAACGCTCAGTCATCCCGTCGGTAAACGCGACTAGATTAAGCAGCACGAATAGTGGCAAGGTCGAGAGTAAAACAGCGATACGGATGCCGTACATCTGAATGACATTCATGCAAATGTAAATCTCACGACCATTACGTGCTATAAATTGGCCCAGATAAAGTTTATCTAGCTCATTAACCTTAGCCCCAGTTGAATATGCAACCACTGCATCATGAATCGTGGTCGCCTTAAAAAAAAGCCAGTAAGTCCAGTTCATGACATGGTTGGCTAATACTGATAAGTATGTACTTTCTATATTCGCGCCCAATCCGTCGATCCTGGCTACCTCAGACTGGAATAAAACAGCGCTGGCCTCAACTGGACTAACCCAGTAATACTGAGCAAAAAGCAGAGCAACAATCATCGTTAATAAGCCTAGCCCAACATAGAAAAGCGTTCCTTTGATCAGCCACTTAATTGGCCATAAAAAGGCGTGAGCGAGATTGCCATCATAAGCACTCTGTTGATTAGAAGCCACTGCCACGGCCCTCTTGAATAAGATATTCATCAGCCTCTAATGAGGCGTTGTATAAATTGTTCATGCTATTCGCTATATCTTCTAAATCAGTAGGAATAGCAAACTTTTCTGCTGGGTCAAATAGCGGTAAGCGTATTTTGTAAAGCTGGCCACCTTCAATCAGTGCAAATGCCTGTCCTTTAGGCAGCTTTACTAGGTCTGCAGGTGTGAGCATAGGTCCATTTGTAGAGCTCACACGATCCTCATTACGCGTAGAGAATGACATGACATCTCTGTCATCAGAATTGTCTGTTACCGCACTGGCTTGCACGCTTGTCATCAACTTAACCTCTTCAAGTTGATTAGTAAGAATTTCTGCAGTCACTTTGCTTTTAACGCGCATCATAATGAGATTGTTCAGGTTTCCCCCTATTTGATCAGCTTTGGCTTTATTGCCAATTCTGGCTTCAACATCAGACCATGTCTGCGTGTAAACCGTCACCTGGAACCCTGCGCCACCCGCTTTATTCAATAGTGGAATGAATTCGTCACCAATGAGCTCATTGAATTCATCCGCATGGATGGATATTTTTCTTTTTACGTTGGCGCTTGATAAACCATATCCTTGACCAAACTTGTAAATCTGGCCGGCAATTGAAGTTAAATCAGCAAACATGGCATTACCTACTGTCCCAGCGACCTCATAGTCAGAAAGTGAATCTAACCCAACATAAACCACTGCGCCACGCTCAATAGCACTCATCCAGTCAAAGATAGGTCTTGGGTCGCTAGTATTGGCGTAGTCTGGAGACAATAATTCAGCAGTTTTACCTGTGGTAAGCTTTTCTAGGAGCGGCTTAAGTGAGGATACCAGTTTCTCAAAATAAGACCGTTCATTGGTTAGAATTGAAACAAGACTGTCTGCAATTGGTTCGTGCATATCGTTTTTACGCAGATATTCAACGATACGCATCACTTCTTCACTACGACCAGATTTTTGTATCTGTTTTCTATCAACTTCCACATCTGCGATTTCATCTTTCCACTTTGGATGGTCACGATTTAGCCAATACACGAAATACTCAAGAGCCAATTCGTCAATATTCACGGCATCTTGATAGATTTTTTGGTAATCAGGGCGGTAGCCCAACTCAATTCTTGCGCGCGCGATCACGTTGACAAACAACCATACAAATTCTTTAAACGCCGCTGATTGACCTTCACCAGGCAACTGACCTGCAATACGCGTACTCACCTCGGTAATTCGGCTAAAACTTCCTATTGGATTGTAGCGAGCGGAGTGTGCTGGATAGCCAAGATGAAACATAAAAAACTCACGACCAGCCTGTGCTGCTTCAATATAGCAACGTATCATCAAAGCCGAGTCGCCTTTAGGATCAAACACAATGACGACATCACCACGGCGTATATCTTGGGTAATTAGCACCTCTGCCAATCGCGTTTTACCCACACGTGTAGTGCCTAACACCAGCATGTGCCCCACCCGCTCACCTAAATCCATCGTGACATCAGATTCATCAGTTTCTACGCCATGAATAACGGGATCACCACCTACAGGTGGCAAGGGTGCCACAGGATTCCACCAGGTATCTTTCATGGATTGCTTGGCCAGCCAGCCTAGCATGGTTGGTTTCCCTTCGTGCCGGAACTCATTCTTTCTGGCTGACTTGTATGATTTGGATTGTGTCGTGAATTTCTTGTTTTGTGGCTCACGTGCCAGACACAAGCGCTGCGTATGCCGCTGATCCCACTTGAAGCCAATACCTAGAAATAGGCGGCTTGGAGAGCTTGGTATTTCCGTGGTTTTGATGATGTATTTTGGCAGCTTCACTAAATTTTTATGAAAACGCTTCACCGTCATCGCCTGATCAAGCCGCCAATAAGCATGGATGATCAAGCAGCCTGCCGTAAAATAACTCAGCTGCTTAGGCATGAAGAACAGCGAATTATCGTACATCAACAACCCTGCAGCACTTAAGGATACGGCGGCCGGAATAAATTCGACGGCAGGTCTAAAGTAGTTTTCAATTGGGTAGCTCATGGCTTCTATCCTGCTGCAATATGCATGGCGATTTCTGCTTGTTCCACAGCCTTACGCCATAGACTGCAGTATATTTTGGCTTCTTGCATTTCTGGAATGTCTGCTAAAAAATCTAAACTTGGCTTGGGAATGCCTTCACACATATAAGCTGACTTTGTATCACCCACGATGCGTGAATAAGCCCATTTATGTTGATCTGGATTAGCACGTAAAGCCGCTATGTAATACCACGTAGATTTAGGATGGTTAATACCTTCAAACCAATACGCAAGAAACCACATGGCATCTGCATTGCCATTTCTTGACCATAAGCTAAATTTCTCAAGCATCTCAGCTTTAGATACAGAAAATCTATCATCACGTAAAATAAGCCCGTCGAGCTTAGCGTCACCACGCTCACCAGTTTGCCAATCCATGACCCACACCCTGTCAATTTCGTTAAAGCTATTACCCGCGATAAAGGCTATGCGATTTTCGCAATCCCATAGCTCGCCAAGGTTGGGATTAGAAGTTGCTTTGTTCTCGGTGCTCATTATTTACCCGCCAGCGGATTGTCAATTTTAACTAGACATGGATTGTTTTCAGGCACTGGATTGATGAATTGACTAGGGTTTTTAATCACAACTGTTGAGATGATTTTCTGACCTTCACCCGTCATGCCTACAATTCTATATTTCACGATATTCCATTTTTTCGCGCCAACTTGAATATGCCAACCCGCGTTGGTCACATGCCGTTGTATGCCATCACCTAGATTATCAGGAGTTTTGTTACTTGGAATACCTGTTCCGTCTTCCCCGAATTTCTGAGCAAACTCCCTAAAAATCATTGGACTGACAAGCGCCATGCCGTCTTCCATAAAATGAATTTTCGCATCAGCGCGGTTATAGGACATCGTGCCTTCAGCTAATCCATCTTGAATCCAGCGCATAAATTTAAGCGCAGCATTACTTGGGGGCTTCACTTTTTTAGCCTTGACAACATCGGGCATCATTTTTGAATCATGTGGTACCACCGGCTTAATGACGTTATCAACTTCGCTCCTAATTGACTTCGATGCTGGCTTTGCAACATCATCATCGTCTAAAAAAGCTTGTTCCAGCGCACTGCTATTTAGCACTTTCATGCTGGGAGACTTTACCAGGGTAAAGCCGTTGTCATGGCTATCTTCATTTAGCTTGATTGCATCATCAGCCTTGTCTTTTTTCTTAATAGCAATTGGTAGAGTGGCATCTTCCTCACTGGTTGCATCAGCAATCATTGCAACAGGAATTTCATCATGATGACTACTTTCTGGTTCATGGTTTTTTTCATGATCGTTCTGATCTGCTCCAGTTGCATGGCCTGCATCTTGAAGATCTTGAACCTGAACCACTTCATCAGCTTCAATAATTGCTGCTCCAGTATTGATTACAATGCGCCCTGGCAGGTCTTTAGGATACATTGCAGCGGTTTCGTATAGCTTATCAAGGGGGAAGCAAATGACTGTAAAATCTTTGCTCCAGCCATCATCCAAAGCAACATTGACAGACCATATCGCTTTATTTTCAGGAGTGGTAATCAGTGCGCCGTATTCTTGCCAGGTATCAAATAATCGGTCGTTCTTATCTGTGCCAGGAATGCCCTCGCCGCTTTCGCGCTCAATTAAAAATTGACGCACATCATCAGCAACTCGTTTTGATACAAACCAAATCTTGCCATCAAAAACCCAGCCATGCGCACCAGCACGATTAAGTGAGAATCTGCCCTCTTCTAGCATTAGTCTTAGCGCCTGCATTAAACGCTCAATTAAAGGCACTGTTTTCGCAGCAGCAAAACGTGTTCTAGGACCAAGTAGCAGGTTTTGTCGCACTGACTCAGAATCTGCTTTCGTTACAATTTCTTTAATTGCACCAGCATGATGATCATCGCCAGCTAGGTAGCTGGTCAGCTCTTTCATTAGTACCGCATCTTGCGCTAGCCATGTCAGCACATGTGCTGGAATCAATCGCTGAAACAGAATAATCGGTAATTTTTTGTGCAGTTCGTAATCGCGTTTCCTGATCTCAAAGTTGATTTTATATTGCTTAATCCCCTGCTCCAGCATTGAGCCGGCCAGTGGTTGCCACAACGAATTATCTTTAAATTTGACTTGGATATCAGCAATCGGCCGACCGATATCATGTAAGAGTGCTGCCAGAAAAACAGCATATGTCCAACGGTGTTTGCGTTCTGGAATCTCTTCAGGCGCAGCGCCGACAGGCAATAAATAGCCCTGCCTTAAGCGCAATGCTACCGTGGCCGACTCCAGCATGTGCAAGATCAACCCACCTGGTTGTGCATGGTGGTGTGATTCTGACGCTGGAAGCATTTGCACCCACTCGGCTGATTTGTAAATTAACGGTAAGCAGTCGTTTTTAAAAATCTCATAATCAAAACCCATGCGATCACGGCATTGTGCAATTAAAGGCTCAAGTTTATTAAGGTGGATTAGGGTTTCACCTTCATAGGTAGTAATGAAAGCAGATTTTGCCTGCTCAACTAATGCGTCTTGAGTTGGTACAGTTTGATCGTCTGCTTTTTTATGCGCAAGTAAGGCAATTGCCGAGCCAGATAAAATCAGAACGCCCCCTGTAATGATTTCCCATTGCATCAGTATTAAATTCTATGGTTTTCAAGGGCGGGGGTTTTAGAAGAAGCAATCAGCCACTCAACTATATCTTCTGTAGCAGGCCAGCTTGAATCCCATACGTAAGCAATAGGACCAGACTCGCCTTGCAAAAAATCAACTAATGATTGGTTGAGTGAATTCCAGCGCTCGTTTGTTTTAGGGTGCTTGATACGCATATTCAAGAAGTCTAAATGCACCAGTGTATCAGCGAGCACGGTGTCGCTAACTTGAACACCAGAAGGCATTTCCTCTAAGGCATCAAGAACTTGCTCACAAGGCGATTTTTCATCGGCGTTGTCATAGAACTGCTCTAACCCATCAAAGCTGACAAGCCACTTATTGATAGTAGTGTTCCAATGCATGCACCCTATTGAGTTTAAGCGGTTGGTGATAGCAGATTGTATGAATAGTCTGGATTTCAGTAACTCGTGAATTTCGCTATGCACAATAATCAATCTCGTTAATTAAAAATTCGTTCGATAGTAGCGAATCATTTTTGAAATTGCATTATTTAATCAAAAAAACTATTTTTAATTGATTGTGGAATTGTTTTTGATTTTGTGGTAGCCGTTTTAAGGGGTAGGCCATTTATGAAGTTTTAAGCCGCTTGGTGTTTTAACCATTAGCCATTTGCTCCGTTAAGCCCCCTTAAAGCCATTTCAGAAGTCCGCGTAATTAATAGCGGACAGCCCTTTTGGTAAGCCCCTTAACCCTTGCTTGCAAAGTCTTTTTAGTGAGAGGTAAGGTTACGTTTTCAAAGGGCAACCGAACATTATAACTGAAGTAGTTTTTTATTTCCACAATCAATTAAAAATAGTTTTTTTGATTGATTGTGGAATATTTAGAGGCAACACCGTAAATTACGGATGAGAGTTAATTTATAGATGCGATTTACTTGTTATTAACGCAGCAGTTTAACAGATTGCAATTTAGTTATTGATGAAGGGTTTATATGAAAATTAGGGTTTTAAGACCGCTAGCTTTATGTGCCGCCCTTTTATCCGTACCTGTAGCTGGCTTGGCAAATGAAGACACTTGCTGGGTAAAAGCAGGAGAAAAACATGGTATTGACCCGTGGCTGTTATATGGAATCGCAAAAGTCGAATCTTCGCTCAATACTGGCGCAATGAACCTCACTCATAAAAGTCGCACTGGTAGTTATGACATAGGGTTAATGCAGATAAACAGCAGAAACCTGAAAGGATTGGCTCAGTATGGAATTGATGCGAACTCACTTGCTGACCCTTGCATCAATATTGATGTGGGAGCATGGATACTTTCTGAAAAGATTAGGCAACATGGTAATACATGGGATGCGGTAGGTGCATATAACGCCGCTTGTACTCAGTTAAAAGGCAATGATTGCTTACGCGCTAGACGCGTATATGCATGGAAAGTTTACCGTGCCATTCAAAAAGCACAGAAAGAAGCGGCTTAATGATGAAAATTGAATTGATTGTAATCATGCTGGCACTGGCTGGATGCATCAGCCCAAGAGCTGTGACTGACGGCAATCGCACTGACGCACTGAAGCCTGTTGAGTACAAAATTACGCAACAGCTAGGTGATAGTAAGTATGTGTTTTGTGATGAGGATTGTAGTGTTCATAGCGCCAAACAATTTGAGGTTGATGACCAATCAGTCAATCGACCAGTAATGTTGCTTAAACCTGCGCACCCAGCTTCTGAAATGAAGGCGTTAACTAAAGAATTTAAAGTGCATTTTAATTTTGATAGTCATGCACTGACTAAAAGCAGCAAAACTGAGGTTGCAGCAATTCTGACATTTTTAGAAACGAACGGTAGTAAACACATCACGATCGTAGGTAAAACTGATCCAGTTGGCACCAAAGGTTATAACCAAAGGCTTGCAAAACGCAGAGCTGAATGTGTGAAACAAGCTTTATTGCGCGATCAATTAGCGCATAAATTACAGTTGGATGTTAGTACAAATTGCTGCGTCATCAATGGTGGTAATTACAAAGAAGCGCGACGTACTGACGTAACAATCTTGGTGGAGTAAACATAATGAGTAATCACGAAATAGGTTATGCAGCAGTGCTTATCCGCAATGAAACTAAACAAAAACTCAAAGAGTTTAGGCGATCGCTATCTGATCGTGATTTAAACCAAGAGCGACGTATTGTAACTGCGGCGCTGGAACACTGCCTATCTTGCAGTGAAACCATGAAGAAAGTGTTACAAAAAATACCAGAAGTAGTGAAAGCAGATTTAGAGCGATATGAACCATGATTTAAGTAATTTCAGACGACTTGAGACGACGAGACACCAATTTTCAAATTATTAAGGTAAGGGATGAACATGAGTAATTTATTAAAAATAATGCTAGGCCGTGTTGGCGTTGTTGGCGTTGGCGCTGGGTTAATGTCAATTACGACAATGGCTTCAGCTGGTACGACTGGACCAGAGTTCCAAGGTCTTTTTGACATGATGTTGGGTTGGGCACAAGGTTACCTAGGTAAAGCTTTGGCTATTGCAGCATTTTTAGTTGGTGCAATTGTAGGTTTTGCTAAATCAACTGCAATGCCGGCACTAATCGGGATTGTATTTGCAGTGCTGTTCTCAATCGGGCCAGGTGTAATCACCGGCATGATGACAGCCACCATTTAATCTAAGGCAAAAAATCCATGGATGACAAATATTACATTCCCGCAAGACTGGATGACGTAGGTCGTTTTCTTTGGTGGGATTTTGATGTGGCGATGTTGGCCATGGGTTCTTTTGTGATTGGTATGGTGATCGGCTTCCCGCTATCGGCAAGTGTTCTGGGTTTGGTATTAGCTTCAATTTACCAAAAATCAAAAAGTGGCAGGCATAAAGCCGTTGGCTTTCATATGGTGTACTGGTACTTGGGCGTTAGTTTTGGCATGAAGAGAGTGCCGCCCTCGCACCTTAGAGATTTCATTGGTTAAGAAGGTGGCACATGGATATAAATAATAGGTTGGCCGACTTACACGCACGCACGGGGCTTAAAAAAAGCTTCATGGCTTTATTTGTGGCATTGATTGCAGCAGTTTTATTACTTTCCATCGCGCTTGCTTTCAAGACCGACAAGGTAAGAACGGTTATCACACCGATGAATATTAAAAATAGCTTCTGGGTAGATGATGAAAATGTATCTAATGAATACCTCACCGAAATGGGGACATTTATAAGTCAGCTAATGCTAGATGTCACACCTAGTAATGTTGATTACCAGCAAAAAATGTTATTGAAATATGCTTGTTCCAGTGCTTACGGAGCCATTCAAAATGACACAGGCGCTTACGCTGTTCGTGTAAAAGAAACATCATCTTCCAGCATGTTCGAAATCAATCAAGTTACCCCTGATAGTAAGCATAACCGAATTGCCATGCATGGTAGTTTAAGTACGTTCGTCAGTGATAAGCGTGTATCAAAGTTACAGAAGATTTTTGTTGTAAATTTTGAAAACAAAAATGGCATGGTCAAATTTTGCGGAATGAAAGAGACAAATGAAAAAGATATATTTGGCGATACCGTTAATAGCCCTATTTAGTACGGCCTTACCTGCTTACGCGTTGAAAACCATCGATGCGCAAGACAAGCAGACATATTACGCAGACGGATCAGCACATGATCTGAATAACATTTCGCTTGAAAACGGACGCTTGCGCAGAATTCTAGGCAATGCCGCAGATTTTATTGTTGAGAAAGACGATAAAACTGGTCAATTTAGCGTGCGTTTTCGGGATGCTAAAAAGACATCCAGTGTTACCGTCATTGCAGATGATGGGCGTACATATACCTTGGTATTAAAACCAGTAGATAAGCCTGCTGAAAATTTTGTGATACGCGATCCAATGCTGATACACAAGAAAAAAGTTGATAGCGGAAAAAAAGATCAATTAGAACAAGCGGTGCGTGATTTAACGCTAACGATGGCTGGGGCAAAAGTACCCAATAGTCATGTGTTTTCTGATGATAACCAACGTATTGAAGAGTTAATGTTGTGGCAAGGCACTAAGTTTTTTAGAGTTTCAACCTATGAGAGCGGCAACCTTAGGGGTGATAAGTACCGTTTATACAATGTAAGTGACAAACCTATCCGTTTAGCCGAGCAAGAGTTCTTTAAAGATGGCGTAATTGCAGTTTCAATTCAAACGCACGAACTTGATATTGGACG
The DNA here is from genome assembly GCA_903846555.1 of uncultured Pseudomonadota bacterium. GTDB lineage: Bacteria > Pseudomonadota > Gammaproteobacteria > Burkholderiales > Methylophilaceae > Methylotenera. The sequence goes on along the minus strand of CAINBI010000020.1, from coordinate 534 downwards.
CGACACCTACGTTTACGTGGTTAAACAAGGAGGCGCTGAATAATGGCTAAGTTAAATGCGGTACGAAAAAAACAACTGATGCTATTAAGTGGTGGCGTGATATTCATCCTTGGCTTATCGCTATTAGGCGGATACATTGCGCAAGGTAATAAACCCATGGTTACAAAAATTGATAAACCAGCAACAATTAGTACCATTGTGCCAGGCTCGACTGTTAATCAAAAAGACGTTTGGATGGCTTCAGAGTCTGCAAAAATTGCAGACTTAAACAAGAAGAATGCTGATTTGATGCGTGATTTAGAGGGTATTAGAAGTGGTGATGTGCAAATTGGCAAAAAAGATGATAAGAATAATTATCCGCCAGCGCCACCGCCGCCACTATCCTCACCGATGCCTAGTTAGTTCTCATCCATAAACACCATAAATTATCACTGGCGATCAATTAGCATGCTCTTATGATGCGAGTTTGCTTGCCCATTCTGGTTAAAATCAGCTCAACTTGGCTGCATTTAAGCAAGCAAGCGGCTTCTCAAT
>CAINBI010000019.1 GCA_903846555.1 uncultured Pseudomonadota bacterium | reverse complement strand
TTTTAGTGGGTGTGGCATTGCTTAATGTTGCACCTTTTTAGTTTGGTGGGTTTGGCTTATGTTGCAGGTAAATTGTTGCCGTTTAAGCCCTAACCCGTCGTTCAAGCGGGACGCCTTGCGGCGCCCCTTAACTCAAACGTTAGGGCTGTAGAATAAGTCAAAATGCAAAAAATCCACCCAATAAAATCAATAAGTTACAATGCGATTTTTCGTAAAAATCGACTTATTCTACAGTTTCGTTAGGTATCATTAAATGAGTGATCTTTTGGCAACAGAGAAACACCCGTTATCTCATCGCACCGCGTTGGTCTTTGATGAAAGCCATTCTATTTGGCTATATCTCTCAGACCCTAATAATACAAAAATAGCGGCAGACTGCTGGTTACTAAATACTATTAAAACCCCTGAAAGCATAAGTGACTTCAACTCACATAAAAGTCCTCCACCAGCAACTGCTAAATTTGTATCAAAACAAGCGCAAGGTAACTTGCCATTAAGCTCACAAATTAAATTTCTCTGGTCAAATAATGGTCAAAGTGTGGCTGTAATAATTGGCAGTGAATCTCTGGGATTTATCGCGCAAAATAGTCCGCGTGGGTTCAGTAAGCACATCAAACTTTCAGGGCCTTTCGGCAGCCCTTTTGACATTGAGCTTTATAAAACATTATTCAGTTAGGTAATAATATGCTGCCCAACCCATCATTCAAGCGGGACGCGCTAAAGCGTGCTCATTGTCAAACGTTGGGCTTCAAGATGAATCGAGCGTTGTTGGTTTCCATTTTCGTAGGTCTTGGACTTTTTACTACTTGGTCAACGCTACGTCTGCTCGCACTTGTCGACTGGAGTAAGATCGCCTACGCAAGACATATGCATTGTTGGGAGATCGACCACTGCGATGTCTCCGGGTATTTCATTGCGTTGTATGTCACCGCACTACTCATGCCGACTGCAATTCATGCAATCGTTGGCTGGCATCTTGGTCACTCGCACGTCCCGTTACACAAGGCTATAGCGGCAATATTCGTGCTGTGGGCAGCAACACTGGCTTTTTATGCAGCATGCCGAATCGGTAGTGGCTATTGAGTTGCCCAACCGATCCATCAAGCGTGCCCCTTGTCAAACGTTGGGCGTAATACTAGGCAACAAGACTTTAATAACGGAGGATATATGGGGACTTGGAGTACAGAAATCCTTAGCAATGATAATGCCCTTGATCTCTATTCATTTTTTGAGAAGAAGTACAACCAGAATGCTTCAGATATTGAGCGTATCAAGGCAGACACGCTCACATATTTCAATCTGCTCAACTCAGATGGTAGAGTCGTATATGACAATGAAGCATGGCTAGCCTATGCTTTAATTTGCTGGGAATGCAAGGCGCTAGATGCTAACACTTTAGCCATCATCAAAGTTATTGCCGATGATAAGGATGAACTTGATGATAACTGGGGAGACCTCGCAGATGCTCGTAAAAAACAAATCGATAGTTTACTGAAAAAACTATCAACACCTCCAAAACAAAAAAAACGGATAAAGAAAGAATTTATTCCAAATATCCCCCTTGATACAGGAGATTGCCTGATTTATCAAGATCAAGACAATGGATACTATACTGGCGCAATTGTTATTGCTGTGGATAAAGAGAGAAACAAAGATGAACCTAATATGTGGAGTTATTATTTGGGACAAACAAGAATCTATCAAGCCGAAAAGCCAGATTTAGATGACTTTATGAATAGCCATTTTCTAGTCAGCAATTATGGGCGAACAATAGATGGCGAAGAAGCTTTTTGGGCGAAAAAGCCAGAAGTATGTATATCTGGTCATTTTGTAGGGACGGTTAAAACGCAAGATGAATGTGAGAGAATAGAAGCCGAGGTCATGTATATAGTACAAGAAAAAGCTGGACAACTTATCCCCAGACGTATTCCCGCTATGCCTCAGAGCTATGGTCTTTTGCATTTCAAAACCGACACAAGACTTGATAGTCAGTTTGCATGGGAAAAAGAGCATCCCGAGAATGCTGATTTGGCCTACCCCGTGAAAAAAGTTTTCTCTAAACAAGGCGAACCAAACTGGTGGTCGCGTATTTTACAGCGATAAATTGCACTTAATATGAGCTTTCAGCCCAACCCATCAGTCAAGCAGGACGCGCTACCGCGCGCCTCTTACCTCAAACGTTAGGTGTCTAGCAAATGGTAATAGTTGTCTTGCTTCTGATCGTACTCATATTGCTGGGGCTTAATGTTAAGGCCAGCTTATTGATTACCAAAGATTTAACATCTGAACCTAAACAACGATTTCTTCAATTATTATTTGTCTGGGCAATACCATTTGCTGGAGCTCTTATAGTTTTAGCCATTCATAGACCTTTTGAAAAAAGCACAGGTAATTATCCCGAGGAAAGAGAACCTCAAGATGATTTTTGGAGGAGCACTGGTAAACAAATATATGATGAGACTTCAAGCCATGACTAAAACACCTAACCCATCAGTCAAGCGGGACTGGCTACCGCCAGCCCCTTACTTCAAACGTTGAGGCTGTAGAATAAGTCAAAATGCAAAAAATCCACCCAATAAAATCAATAAGTTACAATGCGATTTTTCGTAAAAATCGACTTATTCTACAGCTTCGTTAGGCAAAGAAAACCTTATGAGCACCGAACAACGAATAATGTCTTTGGCAAATTGTGTGCTTTTCGCAGCGATGCTCACCACTACGCCAGTAATCGCTGCCGAGAAAAGATGTGGTTGGCTTGACAATCCAACTCCTG